>CAYJDL010000054.1:2148-12893 GCA_964368885.1 uncultured Desulfovibrionaceae bacterium
TAAAGAGACGGAAATAAAGCTATCAATCCAAGCCAGTGATTTACTAGTAAAAAAAAGGATGCTTGATCAAAAAAAGCACTAATATAACCACCAAATACGATGTAAAAGATTGTAAAAAGACAAGCAAAACCATAAGGTATGCGCATAAAAGTAGTTACTGCAAAACATAAACCCAAGTATGCCACACTTGCTAGAAACAAATATTCCATATTTATATTAATCTCTCAAAACTTTTTTCTACAAACCTGCAGTAGTAACTTTATGCAAAACACCTTAAGTTTATATCGTACACATTTAAGTGCCAAATATTAAAACACTATTAGTTCGTTATCATTGACTAAAACTTAAAGTTCCTCCAATAATCACGCACCTGAAAATTACCATTTTTAAAAATTAAACTCTTCTAAAAATATTCTTTGACTCACATTTAATACTTAGAATAAAGAACACAAAGCCTTTGCAATGGTATTATACTCAGCCGTGAAAGTACTGCCCTAATACCTCTGGTCATCAGCTTTGCGTTCGTTATAAATGATAAATAATTAATAGACTTTAGAAATCGGTAAACTGCATCATCTGCCAAACATACTAGCGAACAGTTAAGCGTAAAAACCTCTTTTTACCCAATCTAATAATGTAAGAACCTGCCTTTAAAGGTGTTTGAGCATCTTCCCAACGCTGGTCATCAATGCTTAAGGCATTTTCTTTTATCAAGCGACGTGCCTCGCCTCTAGATTTAACAAGCCCGGCTGCTTCTAAGAAGATTACAGGAGCACTTGCCTCACCTTCAGAACATGTATGACAAGGAGTATCTTCCGGTATAGAGCCGCCAGCAAAAACAGCATTAAAACCTTGACGTGCTTGTTTTGCAAAATTTTCATCATGATAACGAGCAACCATCTCTTCTGCAAGATTTTCCTTAGCAACTTTAGGATGTAGTGAGCCATCTTGCACTTGCGATTTTAAATCGGCTATATCTTCAAGACTAAGGGAGGATAATAATTCATAGTAACGCCACATTAAATCATCGGAGATAGACATGACCTTTCCAAAAATATCACTTGGGCTTTCATCAATACCAATATAATTTCCATAAGATTTACCCATCTTACGTACACCGTCAGTGCCCTCTAGCAGGGGAACAGTTATAATACATTGACTTTCAAGACCATATTGCCCCTGTAAGTGACGCCCTACCAGCAAATTAAATTTTTGATCCGTGCCCCCCATTTCAACATCTGCTTTTAAAACAACAGAGTCAAACCCCTGACATAATGGATAGAGAAATTCATGAATAGCAATGGGGCGTTGTTCTTTATAACGATTTTCAAAGTCATCACGTTCAAGCATTCTTGCAACGGTATAACGTGAAGCCAAGCGTATAAAATCAGCAGCATTCATCTCACCCAACCATTTTGAGTTAAATTCAACTACTGTTTTTTCTGGATCTAAAATTTTAAACACTTGTTTTTTATATGTTTCAGCATTAGAAAGAACTTGTTCCTTAGTTAAAGGCGGTCTAGTTTCATTTCTTCCTGAAGGGTCTCCAATGGATCCTGTGAAATCACCAATAAGAAAAACAACTCTATGTCCAAGTTCTTGAAAATGACGCATTTTATGCAAAACTACGGTATGACCAAAGTGCAAATCAGGTGCGGTGGGATCAAAACCAACTTTTATAGTAAGCGGTTTACCACGTAAGATTTTTTTTCGTAATTCCTCAGCGTCAATAAGCTCAGCAATACCACGAGTAATTTGAGACATTTGTTTTTCTATATCAATGTTTTCCATAAAAATTCCTTTAAAATTGTTTTTAACCTAAAGATATTATCAACTTCATAAATTTCTGTCAATCTTAAGATTAATACTTTAAAATAACTATGAGCTTAAATTATTATGCTTTTATCACACAGAAAAACCCCTAACCCTTAAATTTGATATTTGCTCTTTTTAAGTTTATCTTGTATACGAATTTAAGCTACTCCAAGTGTATTTGCAAATAGTAAACTAAAAACAATATGATTAGGCGAGACGTTAATGTGTAAAAAACTAAGATTTTTTTTCTTTTATATTCTAATGACTGTTCTTTGCTCTTGTAGCTATCAGCAAGCAAGACCTGAACTTGTAAAAAGTTCTATTGACCAAGCAGCGGTAAACTATGGCTTTAAAAGACAAAACATTCCTACAACTAGTTTTACCCTATTTTCTTTATTGCGCCCTGCAAAGGATAATAATAATAAAACATTGCATGTTTATATTGAAGGTGACGGGCAAGCTTGGCTTACACGCTATCGCCCCTCATCTGACCCTACACCGACCAACACAACTACCTTAGATATTGCGAAAAGTGACCCAAGCACCGGATCTATACTATATTTAGCAAGACCATGCCAATACCTAAGAAAAAGTCAAGTCCAGCAGTGCGACAAAAAATATTGGACTTCACATCGTTTTTCAAATGAAGTAATTACTGCCACAGACGAGGCTATTGATGTAATCAAAAAACAAGTTGGCGCAAACAAAGTTGTTTTAGTAGGATTTTCCGGTGGTGGTGCCGTAGCAACTTTAGTCGCAGCTAGGCGCAAGCATAAAGATGATATATCTTTTCTTGGTAGCATTGCTGGGAATTTAGATTTAAAGACTTGGGTCAATTGGCATAAAATCACGCCGCTTAGTGGTTCGCTTGATCCCATTGATGTGGCTCCAATGCTAAGAAACATACCTCAACGGCATATGACAAGCTTTGATGATGAAATAATTCCACCCCAAACGAATAATAGTTTCTGTAAACGCTTGCTAAAACCGGAAAGTTGCATTACAGTGCAGGGCATAGGACACAACGGAAGATGGAATACTAGATGGAGTTACAAATATTAAATAAACTTTACTCTTTTTCGAACTCTCTTGGATGCAAGCATTTGTTAAAGACTAGGAGGGGTTATGTATAGGGAAATTGAAAGAAAATTCTTGGTTAATGGTGATGAATGGCGAAAAGACGCCATCTCCCATGAGTTTTGCCAAGGGTATATTTATTCTGCCGAGCATTGTTTTGTTAGAGTACGCACTGAAGATGATTATGCTTTCTTGACTATTAAGGGTCCCAAAAGTGGCATTGAACGTCCTGAATTTGAGTATCCCATTCCAATTACCGACGCTAAGGAGTTATTAGATCATTTAGCGCATCAGCCTTTAATATATAAAATTCGTCATAAAATTTCTTATCCACCTCATGTATGGGAAGTTGATGAATTTTGCGGAGAAAATTCCGGACTCATTATAGCGGAAATTGAATTAAAAAATGAAGAAGAATATTTTGAAAAACCATCATGGCTTGGGCAAGAAATCACCTTTGACGCTCGCTATCGTAACTCTGCTTTAGCTGAACGCCCTTATAGCCAATGGCAAAATAGTTCATCTTTACAGTCGACTACCAACGAAAGTTTAATTAACAGTGGTAAGCCTAAACAGCATCTTGATTTAGATCTTTGCGAAAGTACTACATTGTAAAAATATACTTGTAATACTTAATTATAGTTTACTAAGGGAAGTTTTGTGACAAACACAAAATTTCCTTTTTTTGTTTGCGTGATTGACAAATTTTGTTTTGGAGTTAATTTTTATAAACTGATATTTACAATTTATTTAAATTTATCAAGAAAATCTAGAGCAACGCGCACATGAAAGCCTCAAGGAGTTTACGATGAACAGAAGAACCTTTCTTAAAAGAAAGTTACAAGCCCTAGCCTTTGTAACTGCCAATTCATGTCTAGCATCATCCGGACTTTTTCTTCCAACTAAAGCCCTTGCAAATACTGAAGCTCAAATTAGCATCGTAAAAGGTAAAGCTAGCGCGGCAACTCGGGCAGCTATTGAGGCTATAGGCGGTATATCTCGCTTTGTAAAAAAAGGACAACGTGTTGTAATCAAACCAAATATGAGTTTTGCACAAGGTATTGATAGTGCTACCACCACCCATCCGGATGTAGTAAGAGAAGTTCTTATTTTATGTAAGGAAGCCGGAGCTTTAAGTGTTCGTGTACTTGATCATGGCTTACAAAATGTCAGACTTTCTTTACAACGCTCAGGCATTTTAGAGGCTTGTGAAAGCGTAGAAAAAGGTATTTGTCATCATCTTATGGATGCTAGCTTTTATAAAACTCAAAATATCGCTAAAGCCAAGGAAATGCATGAAAATGCCTTTATGCGTGATGTATTACAAGCTGATGTTATCATTGCAGTACCTGTAGCCAAAAGCCATGGAAGTGCCGGAGTTTCTCTTTCCTTGAAAGGGCAAATGGGCTTAATCTTAGATAGGTTTGTTATGCATTCACGCTATGATTTAGCCTCATCAATAGTTGATATGAATTTAAAAATTAAACCTGATTTAGCGGTTATTGACGCCACAAGAGTGCTTACAACAGGTGGCCCCAGTGGGCCTGGTAAAGTCATTAAACCAAACGAAGTCATAGCTAGCGCAGATCCGGTTGCGGCTGATGCCATGGCTACATCTCGCTATACTTGGTATGATCAAAAAATCCAACCTCGCCAAGTCAATCATATTCGACTTGCGCACGAGCGTAGACTTGGGCGTATGGATATTGAAAACATGCGTACTATTGAACTAAGTTTATAATATACACTTTCTAAGTAGTAAGACTAAGTGAACTTTTTACACAATTCAAATATACTTAAAGGGGAGCGATTTAACAAAGACTCCCCTATAAACAAGTATTTTGCTTAGCATTACATCGCCAGTTCAGTAAAGTAATTACATTAATCAGCTGCATAGCGACGCAATTTTTCCATATCGGCAATAACCAAACGAGCCTTAGTGCAACGACTTATGACATTTTCATCTTTTAACCTGCGTAGTATTTTACCAAGCCAGCTACGACGCACACAAAGTAAAGAGGCTATTTCTTCATGTGTAACGCCCATAGGCACATCAAGTGCACCTCCATAAGCTCTTGAAAGCTCAAGCATTAACTTACAAGTATTGGCAAAAGCGTTACCACCGGAAATCGTTATAATTCTACGCATATAATAGGCATTTTTCAATGCCTGTGAACACATAAAAGAAAGAAATAGTTTAGGATTATTTGCCACAAAACTCTCATCAAAAAACTGAGCTGTAGAGAAAAAATAAGCTTCTATAGGAGTTAGCGCATGTAAAGAATAAGGTACACCATTTGAGCATATAGACAAATCATACATAAGGGTTCCCTCACCCAAATGATAAAGAGTCACCTCTCTTCCTTGTACATCACAATATAAAGCTCTAGCCTTACCATATTTCATATAGTAAAAGCCTGGAACTGAACCTTTATCATCAAGTGTGCTTGGAATACATTCTTTTGCCTTGAATGTTCTTCTTTTTGCATGGGGCAATTGACTTTCCCATTCTTTAGAAACACCTGAAATCCAAATAGGGTTATGATTTAAACTATCAAAACTCCCATCAAAAAAACCTAAATCTTCGCCTTGCCCTATGCCCATAACGGGAACATAATTCACGACAGAAGTTAAGTCATACTGCTGAGCTAATGGCATAATCTACCTCGTCTTGTCCTTTACTCTTAAACTTAACCATATTGTTAATTAGCCTTAATCAATTAGACAGTTGTCTTGTCTAAGTTTAGAGCTAAATTTAGAAACACAACAATAGCTAAATCTATAAGTTAATGCAAGAGTGTTTAGGCAAAAAAGCTTATCTATTTGATATTTTTTTTTCAAGCATTTGAAATAAAAATAATTAAATTTTAAAAAATTTAATTTCTACAATTCTAGTTGTTTTTTTGAAAAAATTTTTTCAGAAAAAATGACTATAAAGAACCAAAATCAGCCTGAAACAGATTTTGAAACACATCGTGCCTCTTCGAAGATTGAAAATCTTGACTTGGAAATTTGTCAACAATTATACCATTATCAAGCACCATTAATGTAGAACAAAGTCGTATCATTGAGCGTAAATCATGTGAAATATACAAAAAAGTTAATTTTAATTTATTTTGTAAATTAATCAACATTTTTTGCATATGCTCAGCAACAATTACATCAAGATCAGCTAAGGGTTCATCCAGTAAAAGTATTTTTGGTCTTAAGGTCAGTGCACGTGCAAGGCAAAGCCTTTGTAATTGTCCGCCACTCATATGAATTGGATATTTATTAATAAAAGCTAATGGTAAATCCACTAAGCTTAATAATTCCTCAAGCTCTGTTTCTCTTTGCCCCTTAGACATTTTTTGCCATAAACCTTGAGCTTTTAAAGGTTCGCTTAAAACCTTAGCAACGCTAAAGCGTGGATTTACTGCAAGCCTTGCATGCTGAAAAACCGCTTGAATATTTTTACGCCAACTTGTTTCATTATAAGTATTTTCTACAAGATGCCCTATACAAGTAATTTGACCAGCGTCAGCTTGCTCCAATCCTAACAAGAGACGAAGTAAAGTGCTTTTTCCTGCGCCATTTATTCCAACAAGTCCAAGACTCTGTCCGGCATATAAGTTAAAGTTAATTTGTTTAAGCACCATCTTTCCGGCGTAGCTTTTGGTTAAATCTTTAACTGTAAGCAATGGCGAGGATTTATCTGAAAAACTATGAATACTAGGTGAATTTTGTTCTAAGCGCTCATGAGCAGCAAAAAGCTTTTCAGTTTGAGTATGGACTATACTCTCACGTATATCATTGAAATTTTTTTGTTCAATAATACGCCCTTCGTGTATAATAGCTAAAGCCTTTGCAATCGCCTTAGACGCATGTAAGTCATGATCAATATAAAGCAAGGACAAAGCATATTCTTGTTGTAGCTCTTTGATTAAACGTAAAATTTGCACCTTCCCTACCCTATCTAATCCAGAAAGCGGCTCATCTGCAATAATACAAGAGGCTTTTCCCAACAACACTCTTCCAAGAGCCAAAGCAATCATAATTCTATGAAGCATTCCTCCGCTAAGTTCAAAGGGATAACGTAATAGTATATCTTGAGGATTAGTAAAGCCAACTTTACGCAAAATTTTTTGGGTAAAGGTATCTTGTTCAGCACTACTAGTGCTAAAAAAGGAACCTGAACCAAAGCTATGCTTAAAAACACTGCGCATTGTAAAAAGTGGATCAAAACAATCAGCCGGATTTTGCATTATTAAAGCCGGCTTTTTTTGCCCTTCACCATAATCAATAGTACCTGATGTCATTTTAACATTTGGCGGCAAAAGCCCTACACAAGCCATAGCCGTAAGAGATTTTCCACTACCGCTAATCCCCATTAATGCCAAACTTTCACCACTTTTCAACTCAAAACAAACATCATCTACCAATACTTTTGTACCGGACATTATTCTTAAATTATTAACCTTTAGCATTATGACTTCCTTCTTGAGAAAGACAGTCTGTCCGCAAGCTTGGGTCAAGCCTATCTCTTAGGGCGTCACCTAAAAGATTGCTGGCAGCTGTAGCAAAAAAAATCATTAATCCCGGATATAAAATCAATTGAGGTTGAGTTCGCAAAAAATTTCTAGCCTCTGCAATCATTACTCCCCATTCCGGTGTGGGCGGTTGTATTCCTAAACCTAAAAACGATAAACCAGCAACATGTAAAAGCATATGGCCCACATCTAAAGTTGCCAAAATACAGAGTTGCCCAAGCACTGCTGGGGCAAAATGGCGTAGCAAAATTTGCGTCCTGCTAACCCCCATACTTTGAGCAGCAAGTACATAATCACGATTTTTCAAACTTAAAACATAGGAGCGTACCAAACGAGTATACCATGAAACATGTGTAATACTTATGGCTAAAATCAAATTGGTTAATCCTGTTCCAAGGGCGGCAATTAAAAATAAAGCTAAAACCACTGTGGGAAAAACCATCATACCATCACAAATACGCATTATAATATTATCAAATACGCCTCCGATAAATGCACAAAATGAACCTAATATAAAGGAAATTAGCACTATTAAGCCTAAAATCGCAAATGCTGTCCATAATGAATATTGAGCACCAATGATGAGACGTGACAAAACATCCCGACCTAAATGGTCGGTGCCAAGTAAATATTCTCCACCTGCCGGCATAAACTTCTTACTTAAGTCCACTAAATTCGGGTCATGTGGAACAATCCACTGTCCCAAAACAATACATAAAATCAAAGGAATGAATATAAGTAGGGATATGTATATTTTTTTATCCTGCATGGGAAATAATCCCCTTGGATTTTTTAGCTAAAGTAATGCGTGGATCTATAATGGCATATAAAATATCTAATATTAAGTTAATAGTTATAAAAATACAAACCATAATTAATGTAAACGCTTGAATTACAGGATAATCATGATTATATATGGCTGTGACAACATAACGCCCAACCCCAGGCCAATTAAATATACTCGCCACAATACCAGCCCCCCCTAATAATTCGCCAAAGTGCATTCCAAGAGCTGTAAGAATCGGAATACTGGCACCGCGTAAAATTTGTAGCCAAATCCGCCATGGGTGCACACCTCTGGCCTTTGCATAAGTGACAGATCGACTCTGCATATATTCTAAAACCGCCGCACGTACCAACCTCGCATTTATGCCAAGAGACATGAAAGCCAATGTACAAACAGGCAAAATGTATGAAGATGCACCTAAATTTCCCATAGCCGGCAAGATATCTAAAATACGAGCAAAAAGTAATACTAGTAAAAAGCCTAGCCAATACGAAGGCATAGATACCGCACTGAAGGAAAAAATACGAATTAGTGTATCAGGCCATCTATCCCTATATATGGCTCCAACTATGCCTAGAATTACACTTCCCACTAGTGTAAGAAACATAGCATAAAGAGTTAAATGTAAAGTAGCAGGCATATAAGCTAAAACTTCATTTAGTGCGGAGGTTCCCGTAACATAGGACAATCCCCAATCACCTTTGAGTGCATCAAGAAGCCAGTTCCAGTATTGTTGCCAAAGAGGTAAATTTAAGCCAAATTCTTCTCTTACTTGGTCTAAAATGTCTTGCGTTGGGGGTAAACCTGAAATACGAATATAAGACATAGCCGCATCAGTATTCCCAAGACGTAAAATACTAAAGACAAAAAAAGATATGGCAAGCAAAAGAGGAATGACAGCAATTAGGCGACGAAAGATATAGAGCAAGATATTTATTTTCATTAGCTATAAGATGTTAAGGTTTAAAGAAGTGTTTATTTTCTATGATTTATGGGGGGAAAATTTTGTGAGCGAAATATTTCCCCACCCTCAAGATATTTGGATCTTTAAAAATTCTTCAGAACTCGTCCCAATTATATAATTACTTCATGTCTACTTATTTTTGCAATTTTTCAACTTGACTTAAGTCAAGTTCATATGAAATAGGTGCAAAAGTGAAACCCTTAAGTCTTGTTTTTTTATAAAGCGCCTTATCAACTGTAAAGCTTAAAGGCACATATATTTCAGCTTCATGTATAATACGCCAAACACTAGCAAAATGCTTTTTAATTTCAACTTCTTGACTTGCACTTAAAGCCAAGTCCATGGCTTCATCAAGTTCATCCTTTTGAGCAATGTGTTTTTGAGCTTGATATTCAGGATGTCCGGCAACTTGCATAATTCCTAAATAAGAAAATGGCGCATATGGCGCACCTGAACTGTTGGCAAATACAAGATCAAAGTTGCCTATACGCTGTGATTCTAAAAAAGCTAAACCTTCTTCCCCTACAAGAGCTAGTTCTATGCCAATTTCTGCTAAATTACTTTGTACAACTTGTGCAATGGAACGCATTAAACTTTCATGAGCCACAAATTTTAAGCTAATACGCAAAGTTTGACCATCTTTTTTGCGAAAGCGTTCACCCTCAGCCTGCATCCAACCTGCTTCGTCAAGTAATTTTCTTGCCTCGGTTAAACTGTAAGGATAAGGTGTTAAGTTTACATCACAATAAGGTAAATCTTTAGCCATCAAACTTTGAGCAGGCAATTCCTGATTTAATAGCACACCACTTAAAATAGCCTCTCTATTAATTGCTCGCATAATAGCTTTTCGCACCTTAATATCTTGCAAAGCACCACGCCCTGAATTCATGGCAATAATTCTTGTATTACGAGGGTTTGATTTTTGAGTTAAATATTTATCATCTTTAGCAAAAAGAGCATAAGCATCAGGTTGAATTTCTGCTGTTCCATGGTCACCCATAACAGTTGCAATAAGGTCTATTAAATCAGTCTCTAAAGCAACAGCTCTTGCTTCAGCATCAGCAATCACCATAATTTTAAATTTTTTAGGCGCATTTGCTGCAAAGGCTTTTTTATTCCAATATTTTTCATTGCGAACAAATAAATCATATTGCCCTTTTTCTCGCTTTTGCCACACCCATGGACCTGTACCAATTGGCGTAAAGTCCTTTGTTTGTAGAGCTTGAACGGTTTTAAGTGAAGCAAAGCGTATAGGACGCACAAAACTTAATTCCTGTAATGTTGCAGCATAGGGTTTATTTAAAGTTATGGAAAAAGTATTTTTATCTAATGCTTTATATGATTCAATATGTTCTATAAGCTTCATCCAGTCATGACGTTTTTTATTGGCAAAGATTGTATCAAAATTTTTTGCCACAACATTTGCATCAAATTCTGATCCATCTGAAAAAAGCACATCTTGGCGCAAGTTAAAGGTATAGGGTTTATTATCAGGAGAAATACTCCATTTAAGTGCAAGACATGGCAAAATTTTTCCATTTTCGCCATATGCCACAAAGGGTTCCTAAATTAA
>CAYJDL010000055.1:0-1347 GCA_964368885.1 uncultured Desulfovibrionaceae bacterium
AATAGGTTGATTAGGGTATTTAGTTAAAAGACGTTCATAGGCAATAACGGCTTGACCGGATTTTTTTGCACGTAAAGCAGAGCGAGCATAACCTAAGTTTACAATGTCATCGGTTGGGTCTTCTCGCAATAACTTACTATAAACAACAAATGCTTCCTGATACTTACCATCTGCTAAAAGCTTAGATGCCGCACTTTTTTCCTGTTGCAAACTTTGGCTTGCGCTGTTATCTACAGGAATGTTTTGAGCATAAACACTGGAAAACATAATTATAGTACAAAATAAAACAAGGTAAAAAAATATAGTTTTTTGCACAGCAAAGCCCCCTAGTTTAAGAATTAGCCACGAGATATAGTAAAATAATAATCTTTTTGTATACTTAGTAATTTGCAGCAATCCATAAGGTATTTATTGAGACACTTATTCTTAGTAATTATATATACATATTAATTAGTGTGTGAAAAGTTTTATGGAAAACGTATTCAAAACAATCCCTTATGCAAAGTTATATTTTAACTCTTTAACAGTAAAAAAATTATAACTATAAATTAAATATTTGTAAAGCGAAAGATAGTTTTTTTTTAAAAAAATCTTTTAAAATGTATAGTTATAGAAAATTTTTAAATTTTTTCTTGACAATGCTTTGACAAATGTTAAAGCAACTACCATCATTACATTGACAAAGCTCCCTACAGTACTTAATAATGCAATTGTTGCTTGTTATTAACTTTGAGGAAAAAGTTTAAATAAATATTTTTAAATGAGGACGAAAATGCAAGTCAAATTTTGGGGAATTCGCGGTTCTTTGGCCAATGGTTGCTCTAAGTCCACTCGTTATGGATGTAATACGGCATGCTATACAATCGAAATCCCTAAGGTTCCGTATATTATTTTTGATGCTGGTTCGGGCTTGCGCAACCTTAGCTTGGAAATTCAAAGAAGTAATAAACCTAAAAAATGTTATATATTCCTTACCCATAATCATTGGGATCATGTTTCAGGCTTACCTTTTTTTCATGCCTTATATGACCCTGAGTGGGAAGTTAATATTTATGCGCCTGAAAATGTAGGCGATATTGGAGCAGAAAAATTTTTAAAAACACTATTTTCAACAACTTTTTTCCCAATTGCATGGGATAGTCTTCCTTGTAAAAAAAAGATTATACCAATGCACGAAGGGCAAGAGTTCTTACTTGAAAATGGCACGAAGGTTAAAGTTTGCAAAGCTAGCCATGGGGGATTAGATAGTAAAAGGCTTTTTGCTGCTGCCCTTCGTATAGAAAATAAAAAGGACAGCCTTTTTTACAGTGGTGATCATGAGCTTGGCTTGGCAGAGCCAGATTTGAA
>CAYJDL010000055.1:1357-10194 GCA_964368885.1 uncultured Desulfovibrionaceae bacterium
TAGTTCATTTTTTGAAGGCATGAAAAATGTTGATATTGCTATATTGGATTCCCAATACACTATTGAAAATTATCCAAATCATCAGGGCTGGGGGCATTCTGCGTTAGAACAATGGTTTCCTCTTGTAAAAAAGCAAAATGTCAAACTTTTTCTACCTATACATTATGATCCTTTTTATGATGATATTTTTTTGGATAATGTTTGCGCCAATATTTTGCAAAAAGATCCTAGCCTTGCACGTAGTTTTTGCATGAGTTATGAAGGTTTAAGCCTTGAATGCAGTACAAATAATCCTAGTTCATATCCATATGCTCCAGGTGCATCTCATTGTGATAACATAACATTTACGTCAGAAATTTTAGATATGCCTGATATGAGTTCTGTTCTTGACTCCTTACTATATCGTGCTCGACAAATTTCAAATGCCGACGCTGGAACTATTTATCTTTATGAAAATAATCAACTTGTTTTTTCATATTCGCATAATGATACTTTATTTACAAGAAGCCAATCAGCTCGTCAGCAATACTTGAATGCATACTTACCTATGACTCATGAGTCAATTGCTGGTTATGTTGCTTGTCAATTGCAAAGTTTAAATATTGCTGATGTGCGTAATTTAGATAAGGATGCACTGTACTCATTTAATGATTCATTTGATAATGCAACAGGTTATCGCACTGTTTCCATGTGTGTTCTACCAATTTTTTCACCTCAAAGTAGCCTTTTGGCAGTTATGCAGGTTATTAACAGACTTGAAGACGGAAAACCAGTACCTTTTTCTAATGAATTAATGATTAAACTTGAGCAGTTAAGTTATTTAGGTGCTCAAGCCATACACCAAGCTTTGCTCACTGAAGATATGTTACTTCGTATACTTGAAACAGCTAGGCTTCGTGACCCTTCTGAAACTGGCCCTCATGTTTATAGAGTGGGGGCAATGGCTGCTGAGTTATATCAACATTGGGCTGAAAAGCATTATGTTGACCCAGTAAAAATGTATTCTTTTAAAGCTAATTTACGTTTGGCTTCCATGCTACACGACGTTGGAAAAGTCGGTATTTCAGACACCATCCTTAAAAAGCCAGGACGATTTGAGCCTGAAGAGCGTCTTATAATGGAAAAGCACAGCAGTATTGGTGCCAGTATTTTTAAAAATTCCAATCGTACTTTGGATAGCCTTGCCCATACTATTGCTTTGCACCATCATCAACGCTGGGACGGCAAAGGCTATACTGGCACTGATGACCCGCCTCTTGCTGGTGAAGATATTCCTCTTGTAGCACGTATTACGTCTATTGTTGATGTGTTTGATGCCTTAATCTCAAAGCGTTGCTATAAGGATCCTATGCCTGTTGAGAAGGCTTTAGATATTATTAGAAAAGACTCCGGTACTGCCTTTGACCCTGAACTTGTAGATGATTTTTTTGAAATTTTGGATACCATGTTTGCCATTCAAAAAAAGTATCAAGAGCCTAGTGTTTTACCGGAAAAAGTATAAGCTTTTATTTTATAACATTACTTTGAGTAAATTATGCCTTTAGATAATTATCAACCTGTCATTAATGTGCAAGTATGTGGTAAAAATTTCATTTTACATAGAGCTGAGAACTTAGAAACTTTATGGGATGCCATGTGCTCCAAGGCAGATTCTTCTTTTGAAGAAGACGAAAGACTGCCATATTGGACAGAGCTTTGGCCATCTACTGTTGCGTTATGCAATTGGCTTTACATTCAAAAAGATAAAATTAAAGCTAAAAATTGCTTGGATCTTGGTTGTGGTCTTGGTCTTAGTGCTATTGTTGGAAGCTATCTAAAAGCTAAGATGTTAGCCATTGATTATGAAGAACAAGCATTGAACTTTGCACATAAAAATGCAGTTGTTAATGATGTTGATCAACCTTTATGGGTAGTAATGGACTGGCGCAAGCCAAGCCTAAAAAAAGGTAGTGTTGATTTTTTATGGGGTGCAGATATTATGTATGAACGAGGTTTTGTGCATCCTGTACTTAATTTTATAGAATATGCTATAGGAAAAAAAGGTGTTGCTTGGGTTGCTGAACCTTGCCGTTCAGTGTATGAACATTTTCGTGCCGAAATTATTCGGAGAAAGTGGCATGCAAAACGAGTTTATGAAGCTCCTGTTGAGGCTTTATACGCTCAAGATGTTCCTGTTTTAGTGCAAATTTGGGAAATAACAATTAGTTGAAAATTTTTTTGAGTAGGATGATAAATAAAGTATTATTTACACTATCTAGACAATGCCGTCATATTATGAAATTTTGTATTATTATGTGACATTATTTAAATTTTACTATTAACATTAAGGTTATTACAATGCTTACAAGAATACTGGCAAATTTAGCAAGCGCAAGAAATCGCATAGAGTTACAATTTAATTCCTCGAATGTGGTGCTGTTTATTATTATTTTAGCTATTCTTTGTGGCATTATCTATAATTTTGTCTTTTCCACAGCTAAAGACATTTCAAAGGATTATGCTGAGCTATATGCTTTTAAAGCAACTGCCCAACTTAATTCTGCAATTATTAAAGATATTGGAATACTAAGAACTGTAGTTAACTCCCCGGATATTAAAGCATGGTTAAAAGATGATAGTAACCCTAAGAAAAAAATGCGTGCATATGATATCATGCAGGAATATTTAAGTAATATTCATGATGGAATATTATATATTGGGGCAGAAAATTCAGGTAGTGAATATAATTTTGATAAAGATAGTACCTTTAACACGCTTAATCCTTATGCAACTTTAGATAAAAATAATATTGAAGATTCATGGTATTATGATGCTGCAACCTCCCATCATGATTATTTACTAAATGTTGATACAGATAAAATTCTAAAACGCACCTTAGTTTGGATAAATCATAAAGTTCTTAGTGAGGATGGCAAGAAAGTAATAGGTGTTATTGCCACAGGCATTACTTTTGATAAAATTTTACACTCAGCTTTTCAAGAATATAATATAGATAATTTGCGTAATATTATTGTTGACAGAAATGGATTTATACAACTTGATAGTGCCATAGACAGCTCCAGTTTTATTGACAATAGTACATTAGAGTTTAAAGCTATATTTAAAATTCCAGAACTTAATGAATACTTATATGGTTATATTGCCTCTATTAAAAGTTATATAAATTCAATGGTTCCATCACAAATCATCACTATTAAGAGCAGTGATAAGTTTGATTATGCCGCTATAACTCCCATTGAAAATACTGACTGGACAGTAATTACTTTTTTCAATTCTTCATCACTTTTCTCATTTACTACCTTTATGCCGCTTGTTTTCTTAGCAATTCTTGTATTCTTTTTATACGTTTTCTTTGTAAGTCTAATTGGACGCAAGCTTATTTTTATTCCCTTAGCTAAGCTGGTAAAAAGCCTAACACCTATTTCCAGTAAAAAACAAAGTGATCATAAAATATATGATGTTTATGGTGTTGAACGTGAAGATGAATTGGGGCAATTGGCAACAACAATTCAAAACTTGCAAAATTCCTTAGATAGTAAAAATAAGGAACTTAGCCACAGCGTTGAAATAGCAGACGAAGCCAACAAAGCAAAGAGCAATTTTTTAGCGCATATGTCTCACGAAATGCGTACCC
This sequence comes from uncultured Desulfovibrionaceae bacterium, assembly GCA_964368885.1. Taxonomy (GTDB): domain Bacteria; phylum Desulfobacterota; class Desulfovibrionia; order Desulfovibrionales; family Desulfovibrionaceae; genus CAYJAD01. Next base: position 4,992 of record CAYJDL010000055.1, read on the forward strand.
CCATGAATGCCATACTAGGTATGACTAAGATTGCCAAAGAATCCTGTGCAGAAGATAAAACTATAACTTGTCTTACAAAAATAGAAACGGCTTCTACGCATCTTCTTGCGATTATTAATGATGTTTTAGACATGTCCAAAATTGAGGCTAAAAAAATTGATATACATTTAAATGCCTTTAATTTTGAAAAAATGTTAAATCGCATAACTAATGTTATTTCCTTTAGAATGACGGAAAAAGGTCAAGTTTTTACCTTAGAAACTGACCCTGAAATTCCAACCTACCTCATTTCGGATGAACAAAGAATAGCTCAAGTTATAACTAATTTTCTTTCCAATGCTGAAAAATTTACTCCCATTGGTGGAACAATTACCCTAACAACAAAACTTGTTGAGCTAAAAAATATGCAATGCGCAATTCAAGTTTCAGTTTCTGATACTGGTATTGGGGTGAGCAAAGAACAACAATCAAATCTTTTTAAGCCTTTTCAACAGGCAAATAGTACTATCTCCCAAAAATTTGGTGGTACAGGGCTAGGTCTTGCCATCTGTAAACAAATTATTGAATTTATGGGCGGAACGATCTTCTTTAACTCTGAAGAAAATAAAGGAACTCAAATTGGATTTAATCTACCCTGCAATTTACCCGATGCAGAATTTTTGGCCACCAAGGAAGATACAACAACGCTAACAGCTGAGAGCATCAACCTAAATAACAAAAAAGTGCTCTTGGTCGAAGATATTGAAATTAACCGTGAAATTGTTATTGCTCTTTTGGAAAGTACCGGCGCAATTTTTGAAATTGCCGAAAATGGGTTGATAGCTGTACAAAAATTTACAGAAAATCCCACAGATTATCACCTTATATTAATGGATATTCGTATGCCAGAAATGGACGGTTATGATGCAACAGTACACATTAGACAATATGACCACCCATACGCTAAAAGCATACCCATTATCGCCATGACCGCCAATGCTTTCAGAGAAGATTTAGAAAAATGTCTAAACGTTGGCATGGATGCTCATGTAGGAAAACCAGTTGACTTAAATCACTTACTTGCTGCTATTAAAAAATTTGTATAATTAGTCGACCCTTAAAAACTCATAATTTTGCTTCTGCTGAATTTTGGATAGCATACCCAAGCCAAGATATAAAAAATGGACAAAACAAAATTGAGTAAAAAAAAAGTGGGCTTGCGCCACTTTGCGCATCCACTTCTTTAGGTTAAAAGCGGCAGCCGCAAGGAATAAGTTAAGTGTGTCGCCGAGAACGCCTTTCAAGAAGTTTTTAGCCAGTCTAAAGTCGTGTTTAACGTGCTCGATGATTGGCTCTATGGCACTGCGACGTCTGAAAGATTTTCTCTTTTTCTCCTTGAAATATTTGTTTTTTCCTTGTTCAGATGGTTTTGCAATGCAAATTTCAGTATTGCCTACCTTTTCAATGCCTCTAAAGCCTCTGTCGCAAAGTGCTACTTTGGCTCAACATCTTGATTTAGTGTAACTTGCTTAAAAATTCCTTCAAGAGCTTTACTGTCATGCCTATTGTCGGAAAAGTTCTGAACGCCAACAATAATGTATTTCTTTTGTCATCGCAATGCCAGCTTTAGATCCAAAGTTAAACTTTTTATGTGCTTTTCCTTTAGCAATACAATTAACGTGTGGTTCGTGGATGCTATAAATTTTATCTTTATCATGACATTCCTGATTGATAATTTGTTTACATCTTAGTAAAATTTCATCCCAACATTTGAAAAGCTTATAATAAAAATTCGATTATATCAATATATTTCAGTATATTATTATATTTTTAAGGGTCGACTAAATTAGATCATAGTGCGGCATTTCCTCGCAGTGACTTACGATGATACGCAAAGTCAATTGCGAGTAAAAACGCTCTAAATTTTTTTAAACAATGAAATTACAAGCTTTTTTTCGTGGCAGCGACCTAAAGGGCGGCGAAGCTGTTTGCGTTAGATTAGTCTTCGAGTCTTACGCAAATCGACAGCAACGCATCCATCTTAAGAGTTCTATTAAAAAACAAAAGTTTCCCAAATAACAATGCCGTGCAATTACACTTAGGGCGCAGCACTTTTAATTATAAAGATATTCCTTTACTAATGTAAGGTAGTGGTATTGCTTTAAGAACATCTTTTTGAAAATCATTTATAGGATTTATAGCCGGATTTTGGCTAGGTTTTGTTCCGGGAGCGTAAACATGAGAACCTATTGCCACACGAGGAATGAAAAATGGATTAGTCATTAATTTTCCATTATATAAGCAATGTGGGACAATGTTATGATGTGCTTCGCCAACTCCGGGATATGTTAGAAATCCACCTTGAAATTGTAATTCTTGCAAAGCAAGTATGCCTTGTTCATTAGGTCTTGCGCTGTAAGGGTAAGATATTATTCTAGGTATTTTGTCTAGCATTCCAAGGCTTTGAAAATCCTTAATTTGCATTTCCAAGGTTGAGCGAACTTGCTTTGCATCCAAAGATGTTAAACCAGTATACCATTTAGTTTGGTAGCCAAATTCGACATTGGGCATTATTTGCAAAACATCTGCAATTTCTTTTAAAGGCATAACCGAACCAAAATAGCTTTGACCTTTTTTTCCATTTGGAATACTTAGAAAAAATGTGCCCCTAGGTTGAGCAATTTGTTGTAATGATGAAACAAACACTTCCATAAAAGATTGTGTATTAGTTAAAGGCCCTTTATCACTGCCATTTGGCGCAGTTGCGCTTGAAAAAATTATACTTGGATGGGCGCCGTCGCTTGTAATTCCAAGAGGTTTAAAACCCTTTTCAACTACGCTATCAACTCGATTTAATAAAATATCACTCATGCTTACAGGACGAAAACCCTGCGCCCAAGCATAAGAAAAGACTTCTGCCAATTGAGCACTTGAAATGTCTTCCGGAAAACGTGGAGTATCTATTACTCTATAAAATGCTAAAATAGGTATAGCAGGAACACGGTCTAAATAGTGGTCATTATGCTCTTTTTCTATTGGATTCCTAATTTTTTGATTAGGGATTTTAGGAATTTGTGGCAAAGGTGGCATTGTAGGTGCATATTCTGCGCCTTGTCCAAGAGTTGGCAAAAAAGCACAGCCGGCCGCAAGAGACATTAAGGCTCGCAACACATCCCGCCTGCGCATAGTTAATCCTTTATATTTGATTTATAGCTAAAAGGTTGTAAAACTTTACCTTTAGGGGTAGTTGCATCAGAATTGTTTACTTCATCTTGATTTGCCTCTTTCTCAGCATCACTGGCTGTTTTATAAACCATTTTTAAAATCCAAGGTACAAAAAAACCGCAACAAATCAAGACGGAATAAAATGCTAACCTATTGCCTGTAACTGATTTAATAGACCATGCCCAGCCCAACATAAAAAGTAATAGTACTATAATCATAATTGGATAGATACGACTTGATTCTATGGTTCTTTTTAAATCCTTTAACAATGAGATTTTTTGTCCACAATGAGGACAGCTTTTGCTTGTGGCAGACATGGGCTTTGAACAATTTGAACATTGTAATAATGACATAAGTTATCCTTTATTTAAAATGCAAAGAGTTTTTACTTTATATGACTATTGCCTTTAGTCAGCAAGTATATCCTTAGGTGTGTAAGTATTTATTGTTTAACGTAATTTTTAAAGACATGGATTGCCACGTCAAGCCGCACAAATTCAATACTTTATCGGAAAAAAAGGGGCGGCTTTCCTTGCAATGACCTACGGTGACACGCAAAGTCATTATCTACCTTAAACATTGGAATGATAAGCGTTTTTTCGTGGCAATCCATTTTGAAAACTACGTTAAACAATAAAGTTTTCCCAAATAAAATCAATAAAATATCTAAAATACATTTCCCAAAATATTATTTGCCAACCAAAGGCAATAGCCACGTTACTTTATTAAACCAAGGGCTTTTTTGGCCGCATAAATACGTTGCCAAGATTCCTGTACCCGTTTTTCCGATATACGTCCAGACTTAACTAAATGCAACAATGTCGAGTAAACAGCTTCAGCCTTAGTTGCAATTCCTGTGCTAGCTTTTGGCTGTAGCTGGGCTTGGAAGCCTGTGCCAAGCATTGTTCCAAGATTATTTTGTAAAAGTGTTTTACTCAAGAGATTTTGGTCAACAGTGTTTTTGCCTTCAGCATCCTGCATAAGTGTTAAAAGGTTTTGTTCTTGACCCTTTAATAGCCCAAGTCCTTGATTTAACAAAGCTTGAGCTGCTTTATTATCATTTATATTTGTCATATTAAGTCCGGAATTTTGAATTGCCGGATTTACAGCTGGTTCAGAGATTAGCAAAATATCAGAACCTGCTGTAATTGCTTGTAAAATGCTTTCTTCTAAGGTGTAAAAAGGCTGTAGTGAGCGTAAATCCGGAGAAACAATTAATCCTTTAAAATTTAATTGATTACGCAAAACTCCATTCAGTGCTGCAACAGACAAAGGAACAGGTGCCAAAGCGTCCATGGTGCGATGATAAACAAGAGCCGGTTGCATGGCAACTGTTACTTGATTTGCAATTCCTTGTTGATAAGGAATTAATTCCGAATTTTGCCAAGAAATTGCTAAATCCGGTATAGTTTGCAGAAAATTAGGGGCGGCAGATGTTGGCATGGCAAAATTTTGAACTGTAGAACCTGTACCCGGAAAGTTGCGCACACAGGGCAAAACCTTAGTTGCCAAAAGCCCACGGCTAAAAGCCAAAACATGGGCTGCCACTAACTTGGGATTTGCTCCAAATGATCGAAAACGCTTGCCAATATTTTCGCTTAGAGGATTTACATTTACATCTGCGGCAGGCCCAAGGACAAAATTAATCCCAATACTTGCCATTTCAAGTCCGGCACGCCTAGCGGCAATTTCTGTATTTTCAATTGTTCCTTGACCTAAATGAGCGGCAGCCGCAAGGCCTTCAAATCCTAAGTCTTTGCGTAAACTTTGAACATTTCCTCCCTCTTGTTCAACAACTATCCATAATTGCGGTTTATCAATAGAAACGGCACGTTGTAAGGTTGCCGTAAGTTGACGCACCTGCATGGGGGAAGAAATATTTCCTTGAGAGGAGGGCACATTTGCTGTACTGTTTTGACCCATGCTTAAGGGTAAGTGTATGTTAGATTGCTTGGACGGTATTGCCTGTAAAAGAACGCCGCCTAGCTTATTTTGTTTA
>CAYJDL010000055.1:10204-12878 GCA_964368885.1 uncultured Desulfovibrionaceae bacterium
GGAATCATTTTCAAGGTCGGCTCCACTAAAACCTGCCACAACCATTTGACCCAACATAAATTCAAGAGTAGGGGATTTATCTTGAATATTATTGGCTTGTATGGGAATAAAAGCGTCTTTTGCATTAGCTTTAGGCAATTGCGGCATTTGCAAATTTCTTCGTAAAGTGTTTATATCAGGTTTTTTTTGTTGATTTTGATTAGGAATAGCTTGTTTGACTGTATCAGCATTATTTTCCGGAATAATGCTTTTTTCAATATCATTAGCTTGAGGGTTATTTAAAAAAAATGGTACTTTAGAGCTATGTTCAGGGATATTTGGTATATCTGATACATGGGGATTGATTTGCTTATTGTTTTTTTTATCAATATTTTGCGTGGTTATGGGGGTCGAGGGAGTTATGGGAGTAACGGGAGTCATGGGAGTCATAGGAGTTGCGGGAATAACGGGAGTCACAGGAGTTGCAGACAACACAGGCACATGAGGTAGAGCATGGGAATTAACGTCAATTTTTTTCGCAGAACCACCTAAGGGAGCAGGGAAATATTTTTTCATTTGCTCAGGAGATATTTCTATACCGGGCAAACTATTAATACCAGGAACTCCGGCATTGTCCGTACCTTGGCTAGTTGATGCTGCCATGCACAAGCTAACATTAATTAAACATATGCCGAAAATCAATAATGTCCATTTAAATAAATAATTATTACACATATTTATCACCATTATATTTTCATGGGTGCTTTGTTAAAATACCCGGTCTGTATTGACATACAACCCTTACATCCTTTCCGCCAAGACCATTTTCATCTAATGTTGCAAAGCTTTGTGCCAAAACAACATCTATATCTTCTTGATTTTGTAAATGCATATTATCTCTTGGAAAATGTTCATGTAATGCCTTAGTCACCAAATCAATACCATCTTGAATAGTAAATTTTTTATCAATAGTACCTTGTAAATTCAAAACAGGAATTGACCATTTTTTATTATGGGCAAAAAGCTCCAAATGAGCAGTTGGTAGGGTTAGAGCAGCCCCAAGGGCATTGACCACAGCATTGTGCGGTGGAACATATACTTTAATTTTAGATCTTTTCCATAAATAAGGCTCTAACCAATACGCAAATAATTTAGCAGGAGCACCTACGAAAATAGCTTTTTGCGGATTTAAAGAGTAATCTTCCAAAAGCTCTGCTAAGGTATAAACAGGATAACCCATAAGGCGTTGTAATAATTGCTCAAGTCCGTCTGCTACCATTTTACAAGCTTGTTCTATAATTATTGTAGTTAAATTATTAAGTTTTATTGACATATTTTTTGCCAAAACTTCTAAAGCCATTTGCGAAGCTTGTATATTGCCAACGCCTTGCAAAGAATTTTGCATAGCGCAAACATTTAAGGCATCCAATAATGTCGGCACATTTCCACCAAGGGCAATAGCATCACCATAACGTGAAGATTTTATACATATTTTCTTTTCATTACCTTCTTGTACAATTTCTAAAGGACTGTCACCGCCAAGACCTAGGGATACGGTTGCAAGTGAGCGCATGGGTGTAATGTGCAAATTTTCCCCAATAGGTAAGCGCATACCTTCACGATCTAAAATTGGTAATGACTTAGCGTAAATAGCTAAATCTGTAGTAGTTCCGCCCATATCCAAAATAAAGGCATCTTCTTCTAATGAACCTAAGTCATAATTTAAGGTATGCAAAGCCATACCACCCATAACCGATGCTGCCGGGCCTGAAAGTACAGAATAAATTGGATAAGCATAAGCATACTCCCAAGATACTGCGCCACCATCAGCTTTAAGTAAATAAATTGGTGCGTTAAATGAAAATTCTTCCAAGGTCTTTTTCACTGCCAATAAAAAATTACGTTGCATATCTTGAATAGAGGCATTGATATAAGCAGCTAGCATACGCCGTGGAAAGTTTAAGGCACCGGACAGGGTGTGGCTTAAAGTAATATTTTGTGCATTAATACCTTTAATTTTACATAATTTTTCAGCAATGACTTGCTCATGTTCGGGATTATGTATGGAAAATTTTCCGGCAATGGCAAAATGTTTCACTCCATTCTTAATACAAGAAGTTGCTTGTTTAGTAATGTTCTGTAAATTCAAAGGTATAACTTCATTCCCTCTATGGTCAAGACCGCCTTGCACCCTATATACATATTGACCTAGGCCTTGCGTAAAACGCAAAGGATCCATACCGGAACCGGCAGTAAGAAAAAGACCTACGGGCTTAGTATTTTGCTCAATTAAAGCATTTAGACCAAGAGTTGTGCCAAGGGTGATACGTTTAATATTGTGAAATTCACTTTTTTGCAAAGCAAGCAATACATTTTTTATGGACAAAGCTAAGTCCGAAGATATTGTTTTTACCTTGGACGTAGCATATATTTGCCCCTGATTACAAAGTACAGCGTCAGTATGAGTTCCACCCACATCTATGCCAAGATACATAAATATATTTCCTTCGTTATATTTTTGGAGAGTTAGCAAGTGAAAAAAAGAATGTGGTTATTGCCTTTAGTCAGCTTATATCTTTAGGTGTATAATTATTCATTGTTTAATGCAACTTTTAAAGGCATGGACTGCCACGTCATGCCGCGCATTATCCTTTTTTTTAATTAGATAGTAGTGCGGCATTTCCTCGCAGTGACT
>CAYJDL010000056.1:0-12681 GCA_964368885.1 uncultured Desulfovibrionaceae bacterium
ATTCACTGCATGGCGTTTGTGCAGAGCAAATTGCCATTGGTAGTGCTATAGCTCATGGCGAAAGAGAATTTGTAACCATTGTTGCTGTACGTGGCAAAGATGGTCAGGAAATTTTATCGCCCTGCGGAAATTTGAACGATCAGGATTTTGGTGTTTAGATTTCATATTTCCAAAGCCCGAGTGATTACGAAATATGGGGGAGGGTGAATGCAACCAGAGAGTTTGGGGTCGCCATATTCCTTGTTTAATTGTTCAATTAAGCGGTTACTGGCTTCACGTGTAATATCCTCTCTGAACTTGTAACAGCGACATAGGACAGGTTGTGGGTGAAACTAGAAACAAAAATTCCCCAAGTTTAACCTCGGGGAAAAATTGTAACCCGAATTTTGTAACCCTTGTAAATTCGGACTAAACATAAAGTGTGTAATATTGAAACTTCTAGGGTAAACAAAAAGTTTCCCCAAGAAAAAAATTATCAAATAATATTATTTCTTAACCCATATCAGCGGTAAGTACCATATTTCTTGCAGCAGCGGCTTCATCTAAGCGACGAACGGGCGTATTAGTTGGAGCATCTTTTAAAGCTTGTGGATCTGACAGACCAAGCTTTACCACTTCTTCAAGTACAGCTATAAAATCATCCAAAGTTTGCTTGCTTTCAGTTTCTGTTGGTTCAATCATCAAGCATTCTGGCACAATAAGAGGAAAATATACTGTTGGCGCATGATAACCTCTATCAAGTAAACCTTTGGCAATATCAAGAGCCTTGGTTCCTTCAGGCGCAGAAGCTACAAATTCATGAGCGCAGATACGTTTATGAGGAACATCTAAAAAGCTTTCCACAGATTTCTTAATGTAATTGGCGTTCAATACGGCATATTCCGAAGCTCTGGTAAGCCCTTCACCGCCAAGTCGTAAAACATAGGCATAAGCTCTTAAGAAAATGCTAAAACTACCATAAAAAGGAGCAATATAGCCAATTGATTTTGGATAATCATAACCAAGCCCAAAGCTACCGTCTTCTCTTTTTTCTACTCTTGAAATTGGCAAATATGGCACAAGGCGTTCACTTACACCTACAGGCCCAGAACCGGGACCACCACCACCATGGGGAGTACCAAGGGTCTTATGTACATTCCAATGCACAACGTCAAAACCTACATCGCCAACACGCATTTTACCCATAATAGCGTTCATATTTGCCCCATCATAATAGAGCAAGGCATCAACTGAGCGCATTTTTTCAACAATACTGTCCAAATGGTCTTCAAAAATTCCCAAAGTATTGGGGCAAGTCATCATAATTCCGGCTACATCATCATCAAGAGCAGCTTCAACGGCTTTTGGGTCAATAATACCATCTTTAGAAACAATATTAACCACTTCATAGCCACCAAGTACAGCCGTTGCCGGATTGGTTCCATGAGCTGAATCTGGGCAAATAATCTTTGTTTTCTTATTGCCTTTATCTTTATGATAAGCGGCTATAAGTTGAACACCTGTAAACTCACCATTTGCGCCAGCCATAGGCTGCATGGTATAGCCGGACATGCCTGTAATTTCGCACATTAACTGTTCAAAATGCCAAATGCATTCCAAAGCACCTTGAGTATAGGCTTCTCCACCGGGTAATTGCGCCAAAGCAGGATGCAATTGAGCAAATCCGGGTAAGGCACCCATAGCCTCGGTAAACTTGGGATTGTATTTCATGGTACAAGAACCCAAGGGATAGAAATTACTATCAACACTATAATTTTGCTGAGAAAGCAAAGTAAAATGGCGTACTACATCAAGTTCAGACAGTTCTGGCATACGCAAAGGATCTTTTCTTAAAAGTCCTTCAGGCAACATATCTTGAGCAGTCTTAGTGGGAGCCTTTGGCAAAACTGCACTGCGTCCTGCTACGGATTTTTCAAAAAGTGTCTTCATGCCAAAACTCCTTTTACTGCGCTAATCATATCATCAATTTGGCTTTTGCTTGTTTTTTCTGTACATGCAACCAAAAGCACATTATCCATATTCTCAAAATAGCGTTGCACAGGAAAACCAATGGCAAAACCTTTTTCTAACATTTTAGCACTTAAGTCTTGAGCTGAACACGGTAAAGTTAAAGCAAATTCATTACCATATGGAGCTGTATTAAGCAGATTTACTCCGCTGACGCTAAGCCATTGCTCTGCGGCATAGCGAGCACTTTCCATTCCAAGTAAGGCAACACGCTGTAAACCTTGTGTACCTAAAAGGCTAATATACATTAAACTTCTTAAAGCACATAGTGATTGATTTGAACAAATATTGGAAGTTGCTTTTGCTCTGCGAATATGCTGTTCACGAGCCTGTAAGGTAAGCACATAACCTGTTTTACCGTCAACATCAGTTGTCCTACCGCAGATTCGACCCGGCATTTGAATAATATATTCTTTGCGACAAGTCATAATACCAAGATAAGGTCCACCAAAAGAAAGAGGCATTCCAAGAGCTTGACCATCTGCTACAGCAATATCCGCTCCCATTTCTCCGGCAGTTTTCATAACAGCCTGCATAATGGGATACACAGACATGATTGAAAGAACTTTATGTTCTTTAATCTTGGCAAAAAGCTCTGTAAAGTCTTCAATTGTGCCAAAAAAGTTTGGATTTTGCACAATAAGGGCAGCGCAAGTCTTATCTATGCTATTAATCAAAGCATCAAAGTCTGTACGCCCATCTTTATGAGCAACTTCAATTATTTCCATGCTCAAATTGCGTGCATAATCTTTAACCATAGTACGCCATATTGGATTTACTCCAGCATCTATGATAATTTTATGACGCTTGGTTTGTCGCATAGCCATTAATGATGCTTCAAAAAGTGCCGAACCACCATCATAAACAGATGCATTTGCGCAATCCATACCAAAAAGGCGAGTATCAACAGTTTGATACTCAAAGATTGCTTGCAAAGTTCCCTGTGATGATTCCGGCTGATAGGGAGTGTAAGCTGTATAAAACTCCCCACGTGAAGCTAAAGCATCAACCGCTTTTGGGATTGCATGGTCATAAAAACCTGCTCCCAAAAAGCTAACAATATTATGAGCATTTTTTGCTGCCAAAGCTTCAAGATGCGTACATACATCCATTTCGCATTGACCTTTTGGCAAATCAAATGATTTTGGACGCATGGATGGTTTAATATCTGCAAAAAGATCATCCAATGACTTTACACCAATAAGTGCAAGCATTTCCTGCACTTCTTGTTCTGTATGCGGAATATAGGGCATAAAAACCCACCTCAACTTTTTCTGCGATTATAAGTTAAAATCAATCGTTAAAAATATATAAAAAAATAAAGCAAGTTCTATTCAGCTTCGCTGGCACAAAATGCTTCATAAGCAACATTATCTAATAGATTTTCAGGCTTAGCACTAAGTTTTACTTTTAACATCCAACCCTTACCATAAGGATCAGCATTAACATCTTCAGGAGAATCATTAATAGCCTCATTTACTGCTACAACTTCACCTGAAATGGGAGCAAAAAGTTCACTTGCGGCCTTAACAGATTCAATGGAACCAAATTCTTGACCAACAGCAAGTTCGCTACCTAATTCCGGCAAGTCAACATAGGTAATATCACCAAGAGCTTCTTGGGCAAAATTTGTTATACCAATGGTGGCTTCATCGCCTTCAACTTTCACCCACTCGTGGGTTTTATCGTATAAAAGATCCGTAGGGTTGGACATGTGATTTCTCCTAATAATGAAATAAATACTCTTTAGTTTATGGTGTTAATTTTGTTCTGGCAGTTCCTTTTGCATAAAAAGGAGCGCTTACCACATTAGCTGACAAGGATGTCCGAGCAGTTTTTACTAAAAATTCTTTTTCCTCTGCATACTCAGCCTTAACCCATGCAAAAGCAATGACATATCCTAAGGATGGAGCAAAAGAACCACTGGTCACTATGCCTACTTCTTCACCATTAGCAAGAGTAAGTACATCCTTAGCACGAACAGCACGCCGTCCATCAATACGCAGGGCAAGCAAGCTTTCATTTACCTTTTCAACGTGCTCTTGTCCAACATATTTCGCTGTGCTTGTCAACATCTTACCCATTCCAGCTTCTGTAGGATTATGCGCATCATCAAGTTCATGCCCATATAATGGAAGACCTGCCTCAAGGCGCAAGGTATCCCTAGCACCAAGCCCAGCTGGCTTTACTCTTTCGTCTTGTAATAATTTTTCCCATAAAATAACTGCTTTATCCCAAGCTACATATAATTCGTAGCCAAGTTCGCCTGTATAACCGGTACGGCTAATTATAAGTTTTTCTCCTTCAAACTGGCGTTCTTCAAAAGAAAAATAGCCAAGATGACGGAAGCTTTCTCCCATGATATTTTCAAGCACATCTATTGACTCAGGACCTTGTAAATCAATTTTAGCTATTTGCATGGAAATATCTTCCATGGTAACGCTGTCCGGCATGCGTTCCTTAATAACCACAAAATCATTAAAAGTGCAAGCCGAATTAACTACAAGCATGAAAGAATTTTCTTCCATACGATAGACAATAAGATCGTCTAAAATGTTTCCATCATCATTAAGTAAAAAGCCATATCGGCATTTTCCCGGTTTTAAGGTGTCTAAATTATGAGTTAAAGCTTGTGAAAGAGCTTTTGCGGCATTGTCACCAAATAAAAGAAATTCGCCCATATGACTTATGTCAAAAAGCGAAGCTTTGGTACGAGTATGTTCATGCTCAGCCAAAATGCCAGCATATTGAATGGGCATATCCCAACCAGTAAAATCAGCCATTTTTGCGCCATTAGTTCTATGCCATGCTGTCAACGGTGTTTCCAGTAATGCTACCATACTAACCCCTATGAATTATTTTATCTAATATGTTACAGAGAAATTAATGGACTTCTTCCAAAGCTATACATTTCGTTTTTAGTAGCCTGCTTAAATAAATTATTAAAGCTTACAAAAAAGCTCGCATGTAAAAAGTAACACAGTATGTTTTAAAAAGCAAGCTTTATGTAAGTGATGAATTAAATACAAAAAAATTCGTTACAACTTTAACTTATTAGGAGAAATCCATGGTATTTTAGGGCAAAGTCCTTTCATTTCACAAATCTCACATTGTGGCTTACGAGCATCACAAACATGACGCCCAAACCATACCATGCGATGATTCACCCTACCCCACTCTGCTTGAGGAAAAAGCATCATTAAATCTTGCTCAACCTTGGCTTGAGCTGTGCTTTTTGTAAGCCCCAACCGAAAAGCAATGCGCCCAACATGTGTATCAACTGCTATTCCTTCATTAATACCAAAAGCTCCCCATAAAACAACATTAGCAGTTTTGCGTGCAACCCCTGGTAATGTAAGAAGCTCCTTTAAACTTTGCGGAACTTGTCCGGCATAATGATTTACAATGCGAGCAGCTGCTCCCACAATATTTTTAGCCTTATTACGAAAAAATCCTGTGGAACGAATAACTTCTTCAACTTCAGCAATGTCTGCCTTCATTAAACAATGCGCATCAGGCCACAATGAAAAAAGCTTTGGCGTAACAATGTTGACCCTAGCATCAGTACATTGAGCAGAAAGTATTACTGCAACAAGTAATTGCCAAGGGGAATTTGCTATAAGATGAGTATCAGGCGTAGGATATTTTTTTTCCAAAACCTCTTGTACCGATTTTGCTCTAGCAAAAATTATTTTTTCCATAATAATTTACTGTATTTTATTTCCTTGAGTTTTTTTGAAAAAATAGTAAATCTATTTATACATTTTTTGCAAATTAACCTATATAAAACTTAAAGTAAGGATTTTTATGCTTCTTGTATACATGACTGCAAGTTCCTACTCCCAAGCAAAAAACATTGCTTATAATATTATTTCTAAGCGTCTGGCAGCCGGAGTAAATATTATTCCAAAAGTTCATTCAATTTATCATTGGAAAGGTGAAATAGTCCAAACTGATGAATGCGTTTGCATTTTTAAAAGCACTCAAGAAAATTTTATTGCCTTAAAAAATGCCATAATTGAATTACACAGCTATGAAACTCCATGCATTATGGCCTTACCCTTAGCTGAAGTAGAAGAAAACTTTGGTGCATGGATAAATCAAGAATGTTTGACAGACCGTTAAGAATCTTATCTAAACAATGGATAATATTAAAAAATAATTATATTTTATGAGGAAAACTTTTGTTAAAAAATTTTCCTCAGATATCTTTTTAATAATAAATATTATTTAGCTTTTTTTATTGAAGTGTCATATTGACACCTTGCCACATTTTCATCAGCGTTCATAATCCAATGTAATAATGGTGGTATTCTGTCTGAATCAGTAGCAACAGTCCAAGTAATATCATTTGTACGCTCAGTAATTTGTTGCCAATGCGTAAATGAATAACGCACGTCCATGCAGTCTTTATCTACACAAGCAACAAGACCTTTGCATTCTGCTTTTAACCATAAAACAAGTTTTGAAGATTGTTGTTTTGAAGTATTAACAGCAAGCAAAATACATGTTTCAACGTGTTTTTCTATGGGAAATGGTAATTTTTCTAAATCATCGCAAACAAAACGCAGTCTTATACCACATGCAGAGATATTTACAATGCGAAAATCACTGTTACCCTCAGGCTTAAAGGAGCCATGCGCCTTACCTAATTGACTCACTTTTCGTGGTAAAACCTGCCCATGCTTAGGAAAAATCCATACGGAAGCTAAAGCAATAGTCTCAGGTTTAGGCTCAATACGCACAGCTTCCTTACATTGGGAATCACTTAAAATACTTGGCCGTATGATTTCAATATAATTTACATTATCATGTGTAAAAATTCTATGCACAAAACTAGCAAAGTGATAGAGTGTGCTCTGTTCACGATAAGTTAGTTGGAAATATACATCAACTGGTGCTTCTTTCCACTCTTTAACTACGTCCATGTCACTAATTTGCAAAGTCATATATGGACTAACTTTTTTATCTTTACTTTTTGCTTTAGAAGAATTATCCCCCGAGCTGCTAAGCTCTGAAGGATCATGCACATAAAAAGATGTAACATGTCTACATGTTATAGATTGCCTTGTACAAACAAGGTCAAAAGAAACCTGCACTTCTCTGGCTCTATCTAGCAAAGATGCAATAAAATTATCACTATCAAGTTGAAAATCATAGCTATCTTCCGGAGATCTTTTTTTCCTTTTAGAAATATAAAATAACACAAGAGGTGAAATTAAAAGGATAGCTGCTATCACATAAAAAGCATAAATGTGTGACTGTGAAGCCGAACCAAAAACAAATATTGGACATGTAAGGAACTTTTCAAAATATTGTTTACTAGATTTTGAAGATGTAGATGTTAAAGAAGTTGAATTAGGGAAAGTGTCCATTACAATCATGATATCCTCACAAAGTGGGTAAAAGGGGGAATACCTATTGGAAAAGATTGCACTTTATTACATTAAGGCACATTTATAATTAAGCCATTTGCTTACACTACACTATTACAAAACATATGACAATAGTTTTTACATTATTATGTCTAATGAAATATTTTATACATTATTTCATTATGATACATATAATTTACATAATTTAAAATCCAATTAAAGAAAAACTTCCTTAAAAAAAAATTAAAACAGGACTTAACGTACTCTTGACCTTTAAAGCATTGTAGATTAGATACTCTATTTATTTTACAAAAAGGGGCAAATATGAGCGACGAGACAATGGTTACAGAGGACAGTGGGGGGGATTTTATTCGTACCCGAATCTTGGCAGATAATGCATCAAATCGCTTTGCCAATAAAGTTCATACTAGATTTCCTCCGGAGCCTAATGGTTATTTACACCTTGGGCATGCAAAATCAATCTTCCTTAATTATGGAGTTGCACAAGACTTTAATGGTCAATTTAATTTACGCTTTGATGATACCAATCCAAGCAAGGAAGAAAGAGAATATGTGGATTCAATTCGTGAAGATGTACGCTGGCTTGGAGCTGATTGGCAAGATAGGGAATTTTTTGCTTCTGACTATTTTGAGCAGCTCTATAGTTTTGCTAAGCAACTTATCCTTAATGGTAAAGCCTATGTTGACTCTTGCTCTGCGCAAGAAATTCGGGATATGCGAGGATCTTTTTCTGTTTTAGGGCAAAATAGTCCTTATCGTGAACGTGGCATTGAGGAAAATTTAGATTTATTTGAACGTATGCGAAATGGAGAATTTGCTGATGGCACTCATGTGCTAAGGGCAAAAATAGATATGTCGTCACCAAATATTGTCATGCGTGATCCAACTTTATATCGTATACGCCATGCTGAGCATCATCGAACTGGGAATAAGTGGTGCATCTATCCCATGTATGACTTTACCCACTGCATTTCTGATTCCCTTGAGCAGGTTACGCATTCGCTGTGCTCATTGGAATTTGAAAACAATCGTGAGCTATATGATTGGGTGCTCGAAAATTTAAACATCTATCATCCTCAGCAAATTGAATTTGCCAGATTACAACTGACCTATACAATTTTGTCTAAGCGCAAGTTGATTCAACTAGTGCAAGAAGGGCATGTTGACGGTTGGGATGATCCTCGTATGCCAACAATTAGCGGACTAAGACGACGTGGTGTACCACCCGAAGCCATAAAAGAATTTTGCGCCCGCATTGGTGTTGCTCGTGCTGATTCAACTGTTGATTATGGTCTTTTTGAATTTTGCCAACGAGAATATTTAAATGCCCATACTCCAAGGGTTATGGCAGTTTTAGACCCTATTAAAGTGATTATCACAAATTATCCCGATAATATATCTGAAATGCCTGAAGATTTAACCATGCCATACCATCCCGAAGATACAAATTATGGTTCAAGGACAATGCCTTTTACCAAGGAATTATATATCGAAAGAGATGACTTTCGCTTAGATCCGCCTAAGAAATTTCACCGTCTTTATGTTGGCAATGAAGTACGTTTACGCTATGCCTACTATATCACTTGCCAAGAGGCTATTTGCGATGATGACGGTAAGGTGTTAGAATTACACTGCACTTATGACCCACAAAGCCGTGGCGGGACTAGTGCCGATGGGCGTAAGGTTCGTGGGACAATTCATTGGGTAAGCGTAAATCATGCCGCTGCCTTGGAAGTACGTTTATACGAACAACTCTTTAATTGCGAAAATCCGCAAAATGTTGATGACAATGGTTCTTTTCTGGATAACCTAAACCCAAATTCACTTAAAAAAGTTACAGCGCAATGCGAACCTGCCTTACGCACTTTTAATATTGGTGATAAAGTACAATTTGAAAGATTAGGCTATTTTTGCGTTGACCCCGATAGTCAAGAAAATGCGCCAATTTTTAATCGCATTGTTACTTTAAAAGATACTTGGGCGAAGATTGAAAAGAAAACAGCTCGATAAAGATTTAAGTATCTAAAAAGACAAATTTTTTAGTCAGAAAAGTTTCAGTAAATGTTTTATGAAAAAAATAAATCAGCATTTTCTTAGATTTGAGGTGATATATGTCCTTTCCTAATTTTTTTAGAGGTAGACGGTTAAGACAAACAGCCGCTATGCGCTCCCTAGTACGTGAGACAGATTTTTTACGTCCATGGGATTTAATTATGCCATATTTTGTTTTGGAACATAGCGACAAAAATTTTTCCAAAGAAATAAGCTCTATGCCCGGTCAATATCAATTAGGTCTTAACGCTTTGGAACAAAGGGTTGCAAAAGCTGTTGACTGTGGGCTTATGGCTGTAATATTATTTGGCATACCTGAAAATAAAGACTTAGTAGGTAGCCAAGGCTATGCAGAAAATGGCATAGTGCAACAGGCTATACGTCTTTTAAAGCAAAGATTTCCAAATCTTGTAGTCATTACAGACGTTTGTTTATGTGAATACACCTCGCATGGACATTGTGGCCTATTAAATAATGACGGGCAAGTCCTTAACGACCAAACATTGGAATTATTAAGCAAAATAGCTCTGTCTCATGCTGATTGCGGTGCTGATATTGTGGCTCCTTCAGATATGATGGATGGACGCATTTTAGCTTTACGCACTGCTCTTGATGAAAAAGGCTATACTCAATTACCTATTATGTCCTATGCGGTCAAGTACGCATCTGCTTTTTATGGTCCTTTTAGGGAAGCGGCTCAATCTGCACCTCAAAGCGGTGATAGGAAATCATATCAAATGGATATGGCTAATTCTAGGGAGGCATTGTTAGAGGCGGCTTCCGATGTTGTTCAAGGAGCGGATTTCTTAATGGTAAAACCAGCCGGTGCTTATTTGGATATTTTACATATGCTCAAAAGTAATTTTGACTTGCCCTTGGCAGCATATCAAGTTAGTGGTGAATATGCCATGATTAAGGCGGCCGGACAAATGGGCTGGATTAATGAAGATGCGGTAATTATGGAATCCCTTATTGCCATAAAAAGAGCCGGAGCAAATTTAATTTTAAATTATTTCACCGAAGAATTATTACTAAAAGGACTGGTACGAGCATGAACCATCCCTCACATATTGCTTCATCTAAAGAAAATGCTCAGCATCCACATGCGGCACGTTTTTTACCCGATGGAAGCCCAAAATGTCGCCTAATTGCATGGGAAGTAACAAGGTCTTGTAATCTTGCTTGTCAACATTGCCGTGGAGAGGCGCATACCGAACCATATCCGGGGGAATTATCCACAGAAGAAGCCAAGGCTTTAATTGATACTTTTCCAGAAGTTGGCGAACCCATAATTATTTTTACCGGTGGCGACCCTATGATGCGTGCTGACGTATATGAACTTATACGTTATGCTACCGATAAGGGTTTACGCTGTGTTTTTTCGCCAAATGGAACCTTAATTACACCAGAAACGGCACGTAAAATCCGTGAATCAGGTATTCAACGATGTTCTATCTCCCTAGATGCCGATAATGCTCAAGATCATGATACTTTTAGAGCCGTTCCGGGTTGTTTTGACGCATCATTGCGAGGAATTGAGCATTTAAAATCTGAAGGTATTGAGTTCCAAATTAACACAACTGTCACCAGAAACAACTTGGCAAGTTTTAAAGATATATTCAAACTTTGTGAACGAATAGGCGCAGTTGCATGGCATATTTTTTTACTTGTTCCCATGGGACGAGGGGCTAATTTAGCTGATCAAGTTATCAGTGCTGAGGAATATGAAGAAGTGTTGCATTGGTTTTATGATTTTCGTAAGCAAACTTCCATGCACTTAAAAGCGACATGTGCACCGCATTATTACCGTATTATGCGTCAAAGGGCTAAGGGTGAGGGTTTAAGCGTAAATGTTGAAAATTTTGGCATGGATGCAATGACAAGGGGCTGTCTTGGCGGTACAGGCTTTTGCTTTATAAGCCATGTGGGACAAGTGCAACCTTGTGGTTATTTAGAGCTTGATTGTGGTAATATTAAAAACACTCCATTTCCTGAAATTTGGAAAAATTCTCATTATTTTCAGGAATTTCGCACTCAAAAAGCTTATAAAGGCAAATGCGGAATATGTGAGTATTACAATGTATGTGGAGGCTGCCGAGCCAGAGCCTTTAGCATGGATAATGATCATATGGGCGAAGAACCTTTATGCACCTATAAACCGATAAAGATTGATAAAATGAAAAAATAAATGCTAGCTTTATATTATTATTAGAATATATTATGAGGTAGATATGGAAGATATACAAAAGAAGTTATTAGACATTATCCAAACAGCTTTTCCTTTAAGTCCTCGTCCTTATGAGACTTTAGGTAATATGCTTGGCATTAGTGAAGAAGAAGCGTTTAAGCAAGTAAGAGCAATGCAAAAAGATAAAATTATTCGCCGTTTAGGGGCGAATTTCGATTCAAAAAAACTTGGTTTTCGCTCTACCCTTTGCGCTGCCAAAGTACCAAAGGATAATATAGCTGACTTTGTGGAATGTGTGAATAGTTATTCGGGTGTTACACATAATTATTTACGTAAACATGATTACAATATATGGTTTACCTTTATTGGCTCTTCATGGGAAGTTGTGGAAAATACTTTAGCTGAAATGACTGATAAAACAGGTATTCCTATTTTAAATCTTCCGGCTACTAAGCTTTTTAAAATTCGGGTGGATTTTAAAATATCTTCATCTGAATAATTATTTTTTGAGGGGAAATTTTAAAGTTTCCCCCACATATAACTAACCCCTTCAAAAAACTTTCATTAAATTTTCTCTTACGAAAAATTCATTTAAACTTGCCTTATGTAGCCTTCTTCTGTACATATTTGTTACGGGCAAAGTCCTCCCTTCATAAGGAGGTGATGCTTATGGTGCAAATCCTGCTGGAAATATTATAAGGATTATCTGTACAGATAATTGCTGGTGTTCTGGTGGTTATCATTATACGGCGATGGCTATAATAAATAGCACTGCCGTAAAATGAGTTTACCGCTTCGAGAATCGGTCTCAAAGCGGTAACAAAAACCTAACCATAGACAACTTATGGCGAAGGGTTGCCCTAGGAGGGAGTAAGTGTAAGAGCACTCACTCCCTCTGCTTTTAAAATAATTATATTTGCATCAATTGTCAAGAGTTGGATTTCGTCATAATAAAATATTTCAAGCTTTAAACTTGCCTTGTTTAGCCTTCTTCTGTACATATTTGTTACGGGCAAAGTCCTCCCTTCATAAGGAGGT
>CAYJDL010000057.1:0-4128 GCA_964368885.1 uncultured Desulfovibrionaceae bacterium
GCCAAGGCAAAGCTGAGTAATGTGCGCAGGTAGTGCAAGACCAATCATGGCACCAATAATTGAAAAGATAGACGCCACCAAGGCAACGGGTAAGGCAAGACGCAAACTGGCAAAATTACGCCTTAAAAGACCGGGACCAGCTGCCAAAGCTCCGGCTAAAGCTACCATTAAACCAGCTCCACGCACAAAGTCCAAGTGAAAAGGGAAAAATCCACTTACTAAGGGAACAAAAAGTACTCCTCCGCCAACTCCGGCAAGAACAGCAACTACGCCTAATACAAAACAGAATACCAATAAAATTAGTGGCCAAGCCCACCATGGCATCTCACTTTGCGCCGCTGCATTGACCGCTTCAGCACCGCTAGGCTCAGCCGCCATTGCAATGCAACACAAGCCCAATGTTAACAAGACACCAAAAACTGAAATTTTTTTCCAAGACATAAAACCCCCTTGTAGTTATTTAACAAAGTTAGCTCAATTCTCAACTCAACCACATTAACCTATAGTTTGGGAAAAAAAGCACAATAAGGTATTTTCCTAATGTAGACTGTTTTTTTAAGAAAATTCCCTATATTCATAGACCTGCACTAAGCCATGTCTTATAGCAATTTTAGTAAGCTGACTAAGAGATTCTATATTTAATTTATTGAAAACATTGTACTTATGGCTTTCAACAGTTTTAGGGCTAATATGCAATTGTACAGCAATAGAACGAACGGACGCCCCATTAGCAAGAAGTAAAAACACTTCTTTTTCACGAACTGAAAGATTATCTAAATTTTGTTGAGGCTGTAAGGCATGGGATTTTAACATATGCGATATTAAAATACCGCTTGGGTCTGCGGCACTTAAATACACACTGCCATGGCGAATTTTATTAATTGCTTGCAGTAAATGATCAGGGTCATGTGATTTTGCCACATGCCCTCGAATGCCACATAAAATAAGGTCTGACAAATGCCGCCTATCGTCAAACATAGTATAAATTAAAATATGTACATGCTGACAAAGGGCTTGAATTTGTTTTATTGTGGAACAAACAGTACTTATGCAGGCTGTAGTATTATTATGCGGCATGCTTTTAATTACTTGGGCACCGCCATTTTGCTTACTATACTGCAAGACCGTGTCCATAATAACTAAGTGAGGTTTAAATTGCGTAACTAATTCAAAACATTTATCCACGTTAGAAGCCATTCCCACAATTTGTATATCAGGGAAAGGGGATAAAATGGAACGAACGCCTTCCATAAGAAGTTTGTGAGAATCAAGTAAAAGAATGCGATATTTATCCATCTGGTTATCCTATATTGTCTTTATGATATTACTAAACAAAGGGTATATTATAACCTACGGAACATAGGACTTATAGCATTATAAACAATATATGGCAAGAATAAAAAAGCCCTGAGGCTTTGGCTTGCCATTATTTTATACCTAGCATATACTTTATATTACAATATGTAGACAAATAAAAGACAGAAATTTTTGTGATTAACATTAACATTAATTAAACCAACGACCTTAAAATTTTAGAAGTTTTACCTCTAAAATTTTCCTGCTATATTATTTTGAGGTAAATATGAAGTTTATATCTTCGCAACTTACAGTTTTTTTCCAAGAGCGTGGAGTGAAGCGTAATATGTTTTTTCTTTTACGCTTTGTTTTTTTGCTCATATTACTCATTACAATTTATAGTGTTTTATTTCATTATATTATGCAATATGAAGGCAAGGAATACTCTTGGACAACTGGTGTTTATTGGACTTTAACGGTAATGTCAACCCTAGGTTTTGGAGACATAACTTTTACTTCTGATTTAGGACGTATTTTTTCCATAGTTGTGCTTATGTCTGGCGTTATCCTTCTTCTTGTTATGTTGCCTTTTACTTTCATTCAGCATTTTTACGCACCATGGCTTGAATCTCAAAAAAAACTTAATATTCCTCGGCAAATTCCCAAAGAAATACACAAGCATGTCATTTTTGTCGGAATCAACTCATTAACTCTCAATGCTGTTGATGCTCTTAAAAGTTATAAAACTCCCTGCGTTTTGCTTTGCAACGACAGTAATATGACATTAGACCTTATTGATCAAGGATATATGGCAGTTATGGGCAATCATGATGATCCTGCCGTATATAGAAAACTACAATTAAACAATGCCGCTATGTTAGTTGCTTTTGACAGTGATACTCGTAATACCAACATCACCTTTACAGCAAGGGATGTAAACGCAGAAATTCCCATAACATGTAGCGTTCAAAGCGATGATGCCATTGATATTTTAGAATTAGCCGGAGCAAGTAATGTTATTCAATTCCACAAACTTTTGGGCAATGCCTTGGCAAGACGTGTGTTGGATTCGCACTCACCTACAAGTATTATTAGTGAATTTGGTGAATTAGTCATTGCAGAAGTACCTGTCATGCGCACCTTACTTGTGGGTAAAAACCTTATGAACTGTGGTTTACGTCAAGCAACCGGAGTCAATGTTGTAGGACTTTGGCAAAGAGGAACGTTTATTTTTGCTCATCCTAATACTATTTTTACCGATACCACCGTTTTGGTTATGGCAGGAACTCGTGAACAAATGCAGTCTGTTAACACCCTTTTAGGTCAACAGAACAGTCAGGCGGAGCTTGCACCCATTGTTATTTTAGGTTGCGGCCGAGTAGGACTTTCTACCGCTCAGTATCTTGAAAGCGTAGACCGTAAATATTGTATGGTTGAAAAAAATGCTCGCCTAAGTCGAAAACTACCTCAAAAAAACTTAGTTATTGGCGATGCTGCCGATTTCGATATTCTTGAAGATGCCGGAATAAAAACTTGTCCAACTGTAATAATTACAACTCATGACGATGATACTAATATTTATTTAACCTTGTATTGTCGACGTTTACGCCCTAACGTACAAATTATCAGTCGAGCAAATTTAGATAGAAATGTTGGCATTTTGCATGCTGCAGGTGCTGACCTTGTGCTCTCGCTGGCCTCCATGATGAGTAGCAGCATTATTAACTTGCTGGCTCCTGGCAAAGTATCAATGCTTAATGAAGGTCTAAAATTATTTCGAAACAAAGTGGGCACAAAATTGCATGGCAAATCCTTAGTGAAAAGCGGTATTCGTGCTCTCACCTCTTGCAGTGTAGTAGCCGTGCGTGATAGCAATGCGAAAATGATTATTAACCCTGACCCATCTAGAATTTTTAACAAAGGCGAGGAACTCTACCTTATAGGCGATTCCCAAGCCGAAAAAACATTTTACAATACATTTGGTTCTCAGGAAAACTTAGTTGAAGAGCTAAGCCAAAATTTTTAGTAATATGTAAATAGTGTCGTCAAATTGCGAATTTTTGTGATTTGTCTTTGAGATTTATCTAAG
The DNA here is from genome assembly GCA_964368885.1 of uncultured Desulfovibrionaceae bacterium. Taxonomy (GTDB): domain Bacteria; phylum Desulfobacterota; class Desulfovibrionia; order Desulfovibrionales; family Desulfovibrionaceae; genus CAYJAD01. The sequence continues at coordinate 3,386 of CAYJDL010000057.1, forward strand.
GAAGATGAACGAGCTTTGAGGGAGTGTATACAGACATACATGACCGAAAAAGCTCGTGAAATCTAACGAAGGTAAAGCCAAAAAGGCGCATTTGACGACACTGTCTAGTTAATTTTTCAGTCAATGAGGATACATTATGTCAAATACTTTAGAACTACCAGCGGCAAAACCTAAAGCACGGCGAAAAATCAGCATTTTTCTTCTCATCATATTTTTACTTCTAGGCTCCCTACTTGTTTGGATTTTTTTAGCAGCTATTGTAAGTCCCCAAAGTAGCATTTCCTTAAACCTTATATCTGTCAATGCGCCAATTACTACACCCCTTGCGCAAATTCATGTTCAACATGGGTCGCAAGTAAATAAGGATCAAAATCTGGCAGATATAGATTTAAGCGGATATTATCAAAGCTTACCCCATGCAATGGCTCTTGTTCAAGGAGCTCAAAGCGCAAACCAAAACAATCACTTAGGGAAAAATCAACTGGAACTTCGTGTTTCACAAGCTCAAGATTCTGAAGCTGAAATAGTCAATCGTATTGCCCTAGCAAGGCATGAAGAACAAACCAGACGTCTTCTTGTAGAGCAATTTTCAGTCGACCATGCAAAAGCCCTTTTAACATTAAGAGGAATGTACGCTGACAATAGTCGTAGATATCGCACTGCACAACAAAAAGAATTACAGCAAAGACAAAAGCTTGAATCAGCTAAAGCTGCTTTTGAATTAGCAAGCCGAACCCGTACTG
>CAYJDL010000057.1:4138-12680 GCA_964368885.1 uncultured Desulfovibrionaceae bacterium
CGTAGAAGGTGAACTATATAAAATACGTGAAGAACGACAACGCACAGGTCAAAACGTGTACCCTTATTCCTTAGACCAAAGTCAAGCCAATGCTTATACCCTATCGCAAACTATTCTTGCTCCGGCAAATGGAACAATAATTGGTTCTATTCCAAGCACTGGCAGTGTTGTCCAAAAAGATAGCACCCTCTTTTCTATCCTACCTGAGTCACAACGCCTATATGTGCAAGCACAAATACCCACGCTTACAGCGCAAAAATTTTCAGCGGAAACTTTTACCTATATATTACTCAATAAACGTATTTTTACCGGAACCATAGTAGCTATTACTCCGGCTACAAATTACAGCCTAGTTTCAATACTTGTAGACGATTCCATGCTTAGTTTTGAACAAATTATGACACTGATGGAAATCAATAATGAGGAAAACAGCTCACAAAGAGCTTCAAATGATGAGCAAATTAATTTTCAAGAAAAAAGCTTACCGGTAACCGTAATTTTCTGGCCAAAAGATGTCATTACCTCTTTTGCTGCCAGCTTAGCTAATCCACTTCTTGCTCTTTATGAAAAAATTTAAATGAAGTACTAATTTATTATTTTTTTCTTGGGGAATGTTTTTATGAGCAAAAAAACTTCCCCCAGAAAAAATGAAATCAGTGCTTCACTTATTATTCAGAAATAAGTTTACCCTCTAGGTCATATTTTTGCGCTGCAATAATATTTCCAAAATCATTATAAGTCAATGTGACACTGGCGCAACCCAAAGCACTCATAATAGGTTTACCATCAGTTCCAAAAAATTCTATTTTATTTCTATTACCTCGTATATCGTAACCAAGAATCAATTTAGCAAATTGAAACGCATTTAGAGTAATTTCGCCATTAAGACCGTAAGAAGTCATCTCTACAACATGCCCTCTTACATTATACTTCAACTCAACCTTAGCAGCACCATCAACTAACACAGGTTTATCATCTACACCCCTAAAGTCCTGCTCAACCATATGTCCATGAGAATCAAATTTTGTTAGAACTTTAGCATATCCACTTCTATTTAAAATAGCTTTACCATCAACGCCAAAATACGATTCTTCTATAACTCTGTCTTTATTGTCAAATACGGCTTTAGCCATAGCATAACCATCTGAACTTAATACAGGTTTTCCATCAAGCCCAAAGAATGATTCTTCAATTTTATTGCCACGCTCATCATACTTTCTTTTTTCTTTTGTGTAGTTCTTACCACCATTTACCGGAGTATAATTTGCATCTAAAAAATTCATTTCTATTGCATTGCCATTATCATCAAGTACACCCTTCATAATTGCAAAAGTCTTTCCATCAACTCCTATAATGTGCATTTCCTCAATATTACCTTCAGGGGAATACTTCATCACCAGCTGTGCATAACCATACTTTTGCCTAACTAAATTTCCTTTAATATCTAAGAAACGTATACTTTCTACCAAACCTTCTTTTGTATAATCAAAAACAAGACTGCTTGTGCCATCTTCAGTAGACATTGGCTTACCATCAGAGCCCATAAATGTTTTCTTAATAATGGCATTGTGCTTATTTCTTTCAAAAAGATAACCATACGCACCATTAAAATCCTTGGTGTGACTGTCTTCCCAAGCAGAAGACATGAAAGAAACTTTCTTTGCATAACCATTTGCATCATAGTCGTATAGGAAACGTATGATATTGCTTCTCTTTAACGCTTGCTCAGAACTTTTCACCTTGAACAAATGTGACATACTTGAAGACATGCCCAAGGGGGAGCTGCTGTCCTTTACCCTAGAGGGCTTAAAGTCTATGGCTTTTCTATCTTGCGTCCAGACAAAAAAACGTATTTCTTCATTATTTTCATTAAAATACTGAACGCTTTTTGGGCGTTCACTGGAATCATAGTCGATAAAAACTGCTTTGCTTGGTCTTTCTTTCCAATAAGCATCATGGTCTTGCAAATGCCCAAAACTATTCAACGCTGCTAATTCCTTAAGCTTTCTCCCAACATAAGTAAATCTGTAAAAACGTTTTCTTTTACTGGCTATAGCTTCATTAATGGGAAAAATACCTTCAGGCACGCCATATTTTTCAACATAATCTGTGTAATAATAAATCTTTTCACGATAATTAGCATCATAATACCAAAAACCTAATGCCATGCAAAAGCATACCGTAGCGGCATTGAGTAAAGCACGATTTCGAGCACGTATATGGTGACGTCGTTTAAGGTTGTCATACTTTATGCCAAGTAATACAGCCAAAACCTTAAGCAAGGCGTTATTTGCCGTACCATCAAGACCGATACGGCGTAAAAAAGAACGCATTACAGATGAAGAATTAGCATTTTCATGCACAGATATACCTAAAGGCTTATCCTCAAGAGAACTTAAAGCAGGTGGATAACATTGCACCGCCGGGTCATCACTTTCAGGGTCACCTTCTACAATTACAGGAATAATACGATGCCCTCTACCCATCTTTTGAAACTCTTCTATTTCCATATTAACCCAATGCTTTCCTTGGGAATTTGGCTGCGCACTTGATGGAGAACAAATAACAATTAAAAACTTCGATTGCATTAATTCTTGCTTAAGAGTCAGACTTAAGCCGCCTTGAGGTGTCATATCAGTTGTATCTCTAAAAATAGGGCGAACAAATTTAGGAACTTCCTCCCCATGTGATTTCTCATGACGCAAAGCTGTCGGCAAACGATAGTTTTCTATCTTTTTCTGAATCCACTCTCCCCACTCTTGATCTTTGCGAGAATAACTAATAAAGGCATAATAACGATAATTTGTATCTTCAGTAGCAGCATTTGATGATGATAAACTTGACATAAATAACTCCTAAAAAATATTTAATACAATTTTATAGAATTATAAAATAATCATTCAATTGTCAAGAAATACTAAATAAACAATTTAAAGCAAACACTGAACAATATAGGTTTTAAATGAAAATATAAACACAATAGTTCAAGAAAGCACTGATTAAATCACTTTCTATTTTAAACGTAAACTATCCTCAGTCAACAACAACTTGCTTAATTCAAAATTCAAACAATTTTTATCTTGCACCACTTTTAATAATCAATTATAAGAAAAAAACGTTGTGCGCTCGTAGCTCAGTTGGATAGAGCGATAGCCTCCTAAGCTGTAGGCCAAAGGTTCGATTCCTTTCGGGCGCACCATAAATTTCATGCACTTACAAAAAATGTGAGTGCCTTATTTTTTTACCTACCCTAAAAATACCTATTATATACCTTCCTTTTACGCACGGCATTCTAGTTTGGGAAACTTCTTTTTTTAATAGCGTTTTTGAGATAGGCTGCCACGAAAAAACGCTTATCATTTCATTATTTAGAAAAAATGTCGCGTCGCAAGCTCTGTTAAAAATAAGATCCATAGCGACATGACGAAGCAATCCACGCCTTTAAAAGTAACATTAGACAAAAAAATATCTGATTTTCAAATAACAATACCGCGTGGTATTTGGTGACACTATCTAGTTTTTTATTGCACTTATAGATATTTTTCTTTATGTCTATGTTTATGAAAAACTCTTATACAGCAATAGCTCTTTTCTCTGGCGGCCTAGATAGTATTTTAGCAGCTAAAACCATAGAAGAGCAAGGTCTTAAGGTAAAATGTTTACATTTTATAAGTCCATTTTTTGGTAAGCCGCATTTAGTTCAATATTGGCAAAAGACTTATAATCTAGATATAGATATTGTGGATATTAGCGCAGAGTTTGTACAAATGCTTTGTAATCAACCTCAGCATGGTTTTGGAAAGCTGCTAAATCCTTGTGTCGATTGCAAAGTTTTGCTCATGCAGCAAGCCAAAATAAGTATGCAAAAATACAATGTATCCATAGTAATCTCAGGAGAAGTATTAGGGCAACGTCCCATGTCTCAAAGGCGAGACACCCTAAACATTATTCAAAGAGATAGCGGTTTAAAAGATATGCTTTTGCGTCCTTTATCGGCTAAATTTTTAAAACCATCTCAAGCTGAGCTTTCAGGCATTGTAGACAGAGAAAAGCTTCATTCCATCTCAGGTCGTGGGAGAAAACAACAGTTAGAACTGGCTAAATACTTTAATATGACTGATATACCAACTCCGGCCGGCGGTTGTATGTTGGCAGAACAAGAAAACGCTAGTCGCTACTTAATGGTGTTAACTCGTGTGCAAAGTCCCACGCCCCAAGATTTTACCTTGGCTCATACCGGCAGGCAATATTGGGATCAAGACGGTAATGGGCAACGCTGGCTTATTATTGGGCGCAATGCCGCCAGCAATCAAGCCTTACAAGAGCTAATCAGCGACCAAGACTATGTATTTCGTCTGAGAGATTTTACTGGTCCATTAGCTATTGGACGATATGCAAAAAATTGGGATATTACAACTATCGAAGATGCGGCGTCCTTTATGGCATCTTATGCGCCAAAAGCTGTTAAAGCGTATAATGATGATTCTGAGCAAATTGCTGTTGTCTTAAAGCAAGGTAAACAAGGTCAAGAAAGTATTATACATATAAACCCCAAAAGACAAACAGCCCTTAATTGGCATGAACCATTATGGGAAAATGTTAAAAAACTTAAGTAAATACTAATTTTTTTGTTTTTATCTTTTTCTTGGGAAAAACTTTCACTAAGTTTTTCCCTTAACCAATACTTTCCCAAAGTAGCATATTATCTTCAAAAATAACTTGCACTCTATCAGTAGCCTTTAGCCAAGAGAGCAGTGAACGAACACTTGCACCAACTAGCACATATTGATCAAAAGTCATTTTCAATTTATAATTTGTAAATACTTTTTGCATAATGGCTTCAAAATTTGAAGGTTCTTTGCAAATACTACATAAATCATGTGCAACTTCGTGTAATTTATCAATATTATACTGTGCTAAGGGGATAATGTCTTCAGTTACTGCACTATGGGAAGGTACAAAAAATTTCGCTTGCATAGTTTTTACCATTTCCAAAGTAGCAAGATATTGTTCTACATCATACACAAAAGGAATTTTATATTTATCTAAAATTTCTTGGCTAAGTAGACAATCTGCTAAAAATATTACATCATCAGCTGTTCTATATCCAACCATATCGAAAAAATGTCCGGGTAAATCAATACTTGTCAAGCCTTCAGGCAAAACTTGGTCATTTAATTCCTCAGCATTACTTTCTGCTGCTAATAAGAATTTATTACGCAATTCTTTGGGCGGACAACCACCATAAAGAAAGGATGCTTCTAAAATAGGATGACGTGTAAAGGCTGCATTAATTGACGGTACATAAATTTTACAATTGCTTATGCCTTGTAAATATTTATTACCGCCAATATGATCAGCATTGGCATGAGTATTATAAATTGCTTTTAAATTCCAAGCATTGGCATCAAGGATTTTACGCACTTTGCGTCCTGTTTCCTTATCATTACCACTATCAATAAGACAGACATCCTGATCATTTAAGCGCACAATGCCAATTTTAGAAGGGCATTGAATATAATAAGAAGTATCTGTTAATTGAACTAATTCATACATGCTTAGATCCTTATTTTCATCAAAATTGTTATTTATAAACCAGCTCTTAATCTTATTTTACAGTGCCTTGAAAGTCTCCTTTGAACTCAGAGCCTCCATGCCCACCCCTATAATCAACTTCAATTGTACCATTAACATTTTTTGTGCCGGTGTTAATTGTTTGATTTCCTGTCATACTCCAACTTATCACTGGAGAGCCTTGAACTTTTGCATCACCACCGTCAATAACAAAACCAGTAGGATTTATTGTGCCTGTTCCGCTTATAACTTGAAAATTACCGACATTTGCAGCGGTTGTGTTTACCCTTGCATTAAAAATTTGGTTGTTGCGTAAATTAGCCTCAAAAGAAAAAACACCGGTACTTTTATCAGTCGAAGCTGTTTGCAAATCATCAAAATCAAAAGTACCGCTAACTACAATATCTAATTTTGTACCGACAAATGGGTCATCTTGAAGTGTATTTATTAGGTTATCTTGTTGTGAACTAAACAATCTATCTTGATTGGCATTGTTGGCACTATTATTAAGTTCATTAATATTTATAGCAGGGTCATCTTCACGAGCAACTAATTCAATACCTGCTTGTTCTAAAGCTAGTTGAGCACTTTGTCCTGAAGATATACCAAGGCTAACAAAGGATTGATCTTTAAGCATTTGGCGTTGCTGTGGGTTCATGGAAATAGGCTGAGCAATAACTTGTCCATTAAGGCCAAACGTCGCCATGTTACCCGGAGCAATAGTAACACCATTAACTACTACGCTAGGTCCGGTATCTAAGCTACTACCTTCCACAAAGGCCATAGTTTGACCGCTGTTAAGTCGCATAATGCTTAAAATTGTACCACGAATTCTGGCTGTTGCTTCAGGTGTACGCACCGTAAAAGCATTGGGATTAGCTTCAACAATAGCCCCAGTAACAAAGCGAGCAAAGCCTTCTGCAACATTTGCTCTAAATGCTTTGCGATTATCGTCACTATAGTCGGACATATAAAATTTACTGTTAACTCCAATGGCAACAATGGTGTCATCATTAAAAATTATTTGTGCCTTGCCTGTTGCAGTGGTAGAAATAACATCATTGATAAATACATCATCTTTTAATACTAAGGCTTGAGACTTACCATTACGCTCAATAGTTGCGCCCTCTGTTACTGAAATTACCTTAGCAATGCTTTGTGCATTTGCCATAGATTCACTATAGCATAATACAACAAGCATACATATGAAAAAAGTTCTCATAAAAATCTTCATAAAGTCTCCAAAAATTAACTAATCTACTTCGCTGTCGTCAAATTTTACAGTTCCGTCGAAGATTCCATTAGTTTGGTTAATGTCTGATTGACTAGGATTAATAGACATAAAACCATCAACATTTTTAGTATTTTAATTACATATTCCAATTATTTACTTGAGAGCCTTCATATTTGGCATCACCACATAAAAATGAAGCTTCTAATATGGGATGACGAGTAAAGGCCGCATTAATTGATGGTGCATAAATTTTGCAATTACTTATGCCTTGTAAATATTTATTACCGTCAATATGATCGGCATTAGCATGAGTATTATAAATTGCTTTTAAATTCCAAGCATTGGCATCAAGGATTTTACGCACTTTGCGTCCTGTTTCCTTATCATTACCGCTATCAATAAGGCAGGCATCCTTGTCATTTTAACGCACAATGCCAATTTTTGAAGGGCATTGAATGTAATAAGTAATGTCTGTTAATTGAACTAATTCATACATGCTTATATCCTTATTTTAGCCAAGTTTGCAAAAGGCTTGATACAGTTTTGTAAGTACTAATCTCGGTTCACAGTACCTTCAAAGGTACCGTCTGAAAAGTCTGAGCCCAATATATACTCAATTTTGCCATCAACATTTGTTGTGCTTGTGTTAATGGTTTGATTGCCCTGCATATACCAAGAATTTACAGGAGTAGTGAAATCTTTAGCTACACCACCTGAAATATAAAAACTATCAGCACTTATTGTGCCTGTTCCACCTGTAACATTAAAACCTTGAGTATCAGGGACAACATTCGCATTAAAAATTGAACCGTTACGTAAGTTGGCCTCAAAAGAAAAAGTTCCTTTGTCAAATGGGGAAAATGTAAAAGTTCCATCAACTTCAACATCTAAATCCATACCAACAAGATTCTCAAGCAATAAATCCTGATTTAGACCTTCACTAAGCTCATGAACATTCATATTGGCATCATCATCAACATCTAGGTCAACTCCGGCAGCACCTAGGGCTGCAATAAACTCTTGTTGGGCATTTTGATTAAGGCTAATACTGGTTTGAGTATCAATAATTTGACGATGCTGAGGGGTAATTAACGCAGGTGGAGAGATAAGTACTCCATTAGGGCCAAAAGCCGCCATTTGCCCCGGTGCAATGGTAACTCCATTAACTACAACGCTTGGAGCTCCCTCTAAACCGCTACCTTCTACCATGAAAATAGTTTGACCACCCTCAAGCAAGATACTGATAATAGTACCACGAATTCCGGCAGTTGCTTCAGGTGTGCGCACTGTAAAGGCATCGGGATTTGCTTTAACAATAGCTCCGGTAACAAAGCGAGCAAAACCTTCGGCAACATTTGCTTTAAATGCCTTACGCTCGGAATCGCTATAATCTGACATATAAAATTTACTATTTACCCCAATGGAAACAATGGTGTCATCATTGAAAATTAATTGTGCCTTACCTGTTGCAGTGGTGGAAATTACATCATTGATAAATACATCATCTTTTAATGCCAAAGCTTGTGATTTACCATTACGCTCAATAGTTGTGCCTTCTGTAACAGATATTACCTTAGCAATGCTTGCTGCTTTTGCCACAGATTCACTATAGCATAATACAGCAAGCATACATATGAAAAAAGTTCTCATAAAGTGTTGCATAAAGCCTCCAAAAATAATTAATCTTCATCGTCAAAATCTACAGTTCCGTCGAAATTTCCACCCATTTGGTTA
>CAYJDL010000058.1:0-759 GCA_964368885.1 uncultured Desulfovibrionaceae bacterium
ATTTAAATTCAATCGGAATTTACTACTTATTAAAGAACACGGTTTTCAAGACGATCTGCCAAAGATTCAAGAACGGAAATTACCCTTTCCTTGCCTGGAGAAATAGCCTTGGCAACATTAGCCTCACTTGGTGCTATTGGTGTATTAACTTTGTCAATTGAAGCATCGTCAGAAAGTCCGCTCAAAGTTGCAATTCTTAATTGCAAATCAGACTTTTCTTCATCTGTTTGAGCTGCATGCATTAAATCACTATAAATTTTCAATGCTGCAACATAATCACCTTGCTCTGCCAAAACCTCGGCCATTGAGCGAGTACGCAAAGAAAATTGCTCATCACTTTCTTCAGAATGTATTTGCTCGTCACTGTCGTTGTCACTTGCAGATTCTGAAGATTCATGAGCAGTACTTTGAGATGAAAAATTCACTACCTTTAAAGATATTCTGGGTTTTTTGCTTACACCTTTAACAGCTTGTGCGGTAAATTCCGAAGTACTTGTTTTTTCACAGTCCATATTTTCTGTCATCGTATCCAAGTCAGATGAATCTTCAATTTCATTATTACTTTCTGTGTCATTTATTTTAGCACATTCTTCTTGAACGGTTTCAATATTTTCCTTGTTTACTTCGTCTTTGCTTTCTTCTGGTAAAGGTTCAGATATATTATCATTTGATAAATGATGCACAAATTTGCTTACTAATTCATCATCATTTGTCAAATCATCATATTCATTGCTCACCCTGTCTTCTTGTAAGTTCAAA
>CAYJDL010000058.1:769-1826 GCA_964368885.1 uncultured Desulfovibrionaceae bacterium
TTGTTCGGTATTTTTATTTTTTTGAGATAGGGTTGTCCCCCATGCTTGCCAAAACCCAGCATAACGCTTAAGCATAGGTGAAACTATAGTAAGTTGAGTTTCAAGCCTAGAAAAATAATCTTCTTTTTCTCTGTGTTTGTGTAACAGTTCAACAAAAAAGAGACGAGCTTCTATAAATTCAGGATGTCGGTCAAGACCCTGCTGTAAGGTTTTTACAGCTCTTGAAACATCTTGATCTGCTAGCATTTTGGCTAAGGGAAAAAACAACTTCGAGCTCGGTTCCAAATCAACAACTTCTTGATACCAATCAATTTTATCCTGCATAGTCCTCTCCTCATTTAGGGCCTAATTTTTGGGGCCTCTCCTTGCTCAGTTCATCTTCAGTAAAAAGGTATAAAATTTCATTTTTCCGAACATAGTGCAAACGCTGTCGAATCATTTTCTCTATGTAGGCATCATCAGATTTCAATAGGCGAATTTCTTTGCTTAATTGTAAATTCTGTGTATCAACGAGAGCAAGTTCAGCCTCTAATTCTCTATATTTTTTACTAAGATCATTAAAAACTATAATACCGCCGCTTCCCCAAATCATACGATAAAAAAGTACAACATTAACAACTGCAAGCAAAACCAAAATAGTGGTGCGCCAAAATGTTGTCATGTGAAATCCATGTATCCTTTACTTATTTATACTGTGCTTAAAAAATCCATAGACATAATTAACTCCAGAAAAAACAGCCAAAACTAATGATGCATAAAGTAAAATCATTCCAATCGTTTGAACTTCTAAACCAAAAAAAGGATAATGCCAAAGCAGTGGAACTAAGGCAAGACCTTGTAGAACTGTTTTTGCTTTGCCATAATGATCCGCAGCAAGAACAATACCTTCATCCATTGCAATAGCTCTTAATCCAGTTACAACAAGTTCACGGCAAACCATTACAACTGTAATCCATATAGGAATCCACCCAAGACCAGCCAACATAATAAGCGTTGAGCAAACAAGAACTTTATCAGCTAATGGATCTAGAAATTTTCCAAGCGATGTAACCATATT
>CAYJDL010000058.1:1836-12463 GCA_964368885.1 uncultured Desulfovibrionaceae bacterium
TTTTCACGTCTTGCTATATAACCGTCAATAAAGTCGGTAAAGGAAGCAAAGATAAAGGCAAAAGCTGCAAAAATACAAATTAATGGGCTTTCATAGTGAAGTAAAATCACAATGAGAGGAGTCATAAGAATACGAGTTAATGTTATTTTATTTGCTAAATTAAGCATTTATTCTCCAAATCACAAAAAACTGTATTGTTTTAATTTAAGCATTTTAACAATAAACGTTGTTAAAAAAACTTTAGGTGCTTATTTTTTTCATTTTACTTTATGACCATCGATTTGAATATAGTGCCATATAAAAGAAAAAAAATCTAGTCATTTAAGTGCTTAGATTTTAGCTTTTTTAAAAATAAAAAATTTTGCAAAAATTTTTAGCTTAAAGATTGCTATAATTTTTAGTCATGACTACTTGCCAATGCTTCTAAACTGTTGGAAGATGCTGCAATAATATTATTAGCTAGTTGTAAAAAGCAATTTTTTGCAGGTGATTCAACTTCTAAATATACTACAGGTATTCCACTGTCAGCTGCAACTACAGTAGCCGGATCAAGGACAATATCTCCTAGAAAATTTAGCCTATAGCGTTCAGCCAAGGTTTTGCCTCCGCCTTTTTTGAATAATTCAATGGCTTGGTGACAGTGTGGGCAATGTAAACCACTCATATTTTCAACAACTCCAAGCACATTTGCCTTAGCATGTTGTAAGAAATTAAGTGCTTTACGCACGTCTGCTAAGGAAATTTCTTGTGGAGTTGTAACTACGACGCATAAAGCATCAGGAATAGTTTGTAAAATGGTCATGTGCTCATCGCCTGTGCCGGGAGGAGAATCAATAAGTAAAAAATCTAGTTCTCCCCATTGCACATCAGAGATAAATTGCCTAATAGCAGCAGTTTTTTTAGGTCCTCTCCATAATACTGCACTATCTTTTTCTTTTAGCAAAGTATCCATTGATATAACTTTAAGATTTTCATTGTAAGCCGCAGGAATCATAAGTTTTGATTCTTCGTCAATTTCGATATAGGAGCTTAAACCAAGCAAATTTGGTACACTTGGACCATGAATATCTACATCTAAAATACCTACTTTATAACCTTTTGCAGCTAAAGCCGCAGCTGTATTGACAGTAACGGAACTTTTACCAACTCCACCTTTGCCGCTCATTATGAAAAGCTTGTGACGAATTTTGTTAAGGGTAGAAGTAATAAGCTTTTCTTGCATATTTACTGAAAGATTAATGCTTTTTTGATTACTTGCACCGCCACTACACGAAGAACATGAAGGCATAAGAACTCCTTACAATAAAGATATTGTAATAATTTAAAAGTTTTAGATGTATATTTTTGGTATTATAATTTACCAGCCATGATTGCCAACAAGGTCGACAAATACCACTTGCCCAAGTTCCTTGGCTAAAACAGAACCATTTTCACGACGTAATTGCATAAGGCGTTGTGAACGTCTTTGTTCGCCAACCGGAATTAGCATAATTCCACCTTCGTCCAATTGACGTACCAAGGGTTTAGGAATTATTGGTCCTCCGGCAGTGACCAAGATGCGATCAAAGGGGGCAGCTTCAGCCATACCCTCTGTACCGTCATCTTTTTTCATGTATATATTTCTCATATATAAATTTTTTGTCAGAGCTTGTTTGGAAATAAATTGGCGTGTTGATTCAAAAAGTTCGCCAATGCGTTCGACAGTATATACTCTACAGCCTAAAAATGCCAAAATTGTTGCTTGGTATCCTGAACCAGTGCCAATTTCCAAAACTCGCATACCTTCTTCCACTTTTAAAAGTTCAGTCATTAAGGCAACTGTTGAAGGCTGTGAAATGGTTTGCCCAAAGCCAATGGGAAGAGGGCGATCTTCATAGGCTTGTCTGCGAAAAGCTTCGGGTACAAATTCATGGCGTAAAACAGTGTTCATGGCATGTAGTACTTTTTCATCTTTTATTCCTGAATTTTCAAGCAAAGAAAGCACCATGGATTTACGCAATCTTTTGTAAACTGCTGATTCACGCAAGTCTTCTTGTTCCATAAATCCACGCTCATGTATTGTGTTGGCAGAGTTAACTCTCTGTCTTTGTGTGTTCATATTTTGCCATTTTGAATAGTCAGACATAGTAGTGTTTTTAATAGTTTAAGGGCATTTTTGCCCAGTTTTTGTTTAGTGCTTTGTGCAGATTTTGAAATCAGCTCTTGGGATTTTGGGTTTAAGCGCAAAAAACTTACATATTTTCTAACTTTGTTTTTAAAAGCTCAAGCGTATAAAATTATAAGAACAAATTTTCTATATTCTGTCAATTAAAAACTCAATTAAGTTTATATTATTGCTATTAAATTTTTTCATGATGGTTAAAAAAACTCCCCATTACTATAAATATGTAATGGGGAGTTAAAAGTGTTAGAACTTTTAATATAATTTATTATTTTGACAATTTATCTTTGTTGATGTCATTCCAAAGGTCTACGTCAACACCTTCCCACTTTATTTTATTTGGGTTATATACAGGGTCTTTTCCAGCATCCATTTGAGTGCGATAGTCTTTATAAAGAGCTACGCATTTAGGGAATAAGCACCAAACAACAACCATATTTATCCAAGTGCAAGCTCCAAGGGCTAAATCAGAAATAGCCCATGCTGTATCTGATTTGATAATGCCCCAACAAAAAACTAAAACAGGCATACCAAATTGCATTATTCTGGTAACAAGTTTACGTGTGCCTTGTTGGTCTTCTCTTTGGAATAAATACATGGCGGCTGTCTCACCTTCATAATAATAGCTGATAATACATGTGAAGGAGAATAAAAGAAGGATTATAGCAATAGCAATATGTGCAAAGCTTCCAAGAACGGTTTGGGCGGCTAATTGTACAAAAATAATTCCATCTTTGCCTTCTTTTGCAAGTGCGGCAAGTTCGGGAGAACCGGAACCAACATAACCAAAGCTAGTATTAAAAGCATCAGTTAATAAGAGCATAAGACCTGTACAAGTACATACAATTACAGTATCAAGCCAAACGCCGGCGGCATTTGCCATACCAATTTTCACAGGATGGGTTGTTTCAGCGGCAGCAGCAGTTGGGGTTGCTTCACCCATACCGGAAGCTGAGGAGAAAGTACCACGTTTAATACCTTGCTGGAAGGCAACACCAATACTACCACCAAAGATAGCACTAAATCCAAAAGCTGAGCTAATAACATGACCAATTACTTCAAAAATACGGTCATAATTTATTATTAAAATAGCTACTGTTATTAACATGTAAGCTAAAGTCATAAATGGAACAATGGCTGCAGCAAAAGCACCAATGCGCTTAATACCACCAATAACGGTGACAAAGAGTACAACAGCAATAAGACCAGAAACAACATACATTGGAACACCTGTAGCTTCATTAAAGCCACTGGCTACAGTATATGTTGCGGCGGCCGGCATTAAAAATGTTATACCTACTAGCATGACAATAGCTAAAAAAGAGCCATATTTTTTCCAACCAAGACCACGCTCGGCACAATAAGCACCGCCACCACGGTATTCGCCATCAACTTTAATTTTATAAAGTTGACCTAGGGTACATTCAGCAAAACACACAGCGGAGTTTGTCATTCCAACCATTATCATCCAAAATAATGCGCCCGGACCTCCTAAATAGATAGCTGCGGCAACACCAACTACGTTACCAGTACCAACTCTCATGGCCATGGTAGTACAAAAGGATGAAAAAGATGAAATACCGGCTTTGGATTCACCTTTTTCAAAAATACGCTTCCACATATCTTTAAAATGGACGAATTGGAAAAAATCAAGCTTCCAAGTGAAATATAAACCAGAAGCCACGATGAGCACCAATAAACCTGATCCCCAGATATAACCGTTGGCCCATCCCACAAATTTCTCAAGACTCTCTGACATAGACAAACCCCTTTAAAAGAATTTTGAAAATATGACATATTTAAAATTCTACGCATATATAGAAAATAAATTACATCAATCTTTTCCACATTATACAACTGATACCACAGTTAATTTAATGATATTTATATAAGCTAAAATACAATTAAAATTTAATTGCTTTGTCTTTTTGTTAAAATATCATTAAACTTCCGCACCATAATCATTACTATTGTAAATGTCAAGGATTCAAGATGAAAAAAGTAAACACTTTTAATGAGAATTGAGGTAAATGTGAAAATTGCAGTGAGCACTGACTAAATCATTTATCGAGAAAGAGGGGGGATAGGGGAAACTTTTACGTCTTTTCAGACTTTTGGGCTAAAAGTTTCCCCTAAAAAGAGAAATAATTAATGTAGATTAATATTAGTTATTTGTATTTTCAAGCATCATCTTAGCAATCATAACGGTAGTTTCGGTATCTTCATCAGTAAATGATTGAAATTCTTGTCCGTTATGAACAACTTCTTCGCCAGCTGTCCAATTATCACCAAAGCTAACTTCACCATTTTCAGACTTTTCAACACCCTTTAGATTTCCGAGGGCATCTTCGGTAGAAGTAGCACTTGTTACGTCAGAATCATTGCTAAATATAAACATTTCTGTGTTCAAAGAATTTTGCAAAATATCAGACATATCGTCAGCTGTCATTCCGCCATCTGCAATAATAATGTCAAAACCAAGACCGGAATCAACATTTAAATCAACATTGTCACCAGCTTTAAAGAGATCATCGCCACTGCCAGTAGTTATGCTTTCAAAGTTTTTAATTTGTACGTCGTCAGCTCCACCAATGTTGATTGAGCCAACTTGGCTGTAATCAATAAAGCTATTGCCTTCAACTTCATAGATGAAAGCATCATAGCCTTCACCGCCGTCTAAATAGGCTTTGGCATCTTCGGAAAAGTCCATATCAAAGGTATCATCACCTTCGCCACCTAAAATGGTATTACTGCTAGAATCAGTACCACCTAATTCGCCCTTAAAGCTAAAGTGGTCATTACCTGTTCCAAGGTCAATAACATTGCTACCGGAAGTTATGGCGTCCATATCGCCTTCAATAGTTAAGCTATCATCACCTGAACCAAGTTCAATAACATTTGTTCCTTTTGATTCAGCGTGAATATCACCTTCAATGGTTAAAGAGTCATTTCCTTCGCCCATTTTAATGGTATTATTAGCACTGTCAAAGGCGTTTAAGGCATCGCCAAACATATTGCTTCTATCTTCTTCGCCTAAGCCGCCACCATATACACCGGAATTTTGGATGATTAAAGTATCATCACCTTCACCAAGGTCAACAAGGTTTTGACCGGTTCTTCCAAATGCTTCAAGTGTATGTTCGGTGTACGTTGTATTTGCACCAACAAGGGTTACATGGTCATTGCCTGTGCCGCCTTCAATAATATTTTTTCCACCATCAGCATCAAGTTCACCCTTCATATAAAGAGTGTCGTCTCCGCTACCAAGGTCAATTTTATTAAAAGTTTCGGTAATTCCATTATGTACTCTATCTCTTGCAGCCATAGCAAAATGCATTGCATTATCAGCACCATGAGCATTTACAACCATAGAGTCATCGCCAGCACCAAGGTCAATGATGTTTTGTGCAGAATCACCTTCTGCCTTAATGCTCACAACCCCTCTCCAACCATCTAGAGTTGCCTTTGCATCCAAATTAACAGAGTCATCGCCTGTTCCGGTATCAAGAGTAACAGTATTGCTTCCAAGGGACACGACATTGTAAGCATGCGTTCCGGAAGCTTCAAAATTAATTACATCGTCACCTGCCATGGTTTCAATGCTAGCATCATATTGTTTGCTTGTGGAAGTAGCACTACCAATATTTGTGGCAGTGGTCTTATTTTCAAAGGATGCTGTGTCAGAAAGAATGCCTTCTATAATATCAACATTGTTCGTGCCTGTAACTCCGGCAACGTCCGCTGACTTATTAAAATAGCTATAGCTAAATTCCGTACTGTCGCTTGCAAGCATTTCATCAGCATCATTTCTTATTTCTACTGATGTAGTTATGCCATTGGTTATTGCAATTTCGCCAGTTGATTGATTAATAATATTATCACTTGGGATATTTACTGTATACCCATATGTTCCATCACCATTGGAAGTGGCAATAACATCATATTGAACGCCCTCATATTCAAGGGTTACAGTCATGGTATTAGATTCATTGGTAGTATCTACAGTTGAAACAGTACCTGTTACAACTACTTCTGAAATATCACTACTGCCTTGCTCCATAAAGCCTTTCACAGAATCAATGCTAATATCAACAACTACAATGCTATTTTCAACGGCAACATTGGTTTTTGCTGTATCGCCGTCAGCATCTTCGTACTGAATATCAAAGCTACCGTCGCCGCTACCATTACCTTCTACGGTATATTCACCTGTGGCAGTGTTCATATTCACAACGCCCCAGTCAAATTCATAGCTGGTAGTACCATCTTCAATTTCAGTTACTTCATTGGCTCCAAGCACGCTATAACTTCCACCTTCATGCTCAGTGCCTTCATCAAAATAATCCGAAGCTTGCTTTGCAGAGCCATCGCCGGCTTTAAAGTGTAGATTTTCAGCTTCGGGAGTAAGACTTACGGCAGAGTCTTCAATCTCTATGTTGACAGAACCATTTGTACTATCGCCGGAGCTATCTGTTATAGTGAAGGAAAAATTAAACTCACTAGAATCTTGACCTTGCTCGCTATGCTCAATAAAGTCATTTAATTCAACAGTGTAGTCGCCTGTATAATTACCATCACCATCCTTTTCCATGGTCACGGAAAGAACTTGATCTCCATCTGCCATGCCCTTTAGCACATCACCATCAACTACCCAAGTGACTTCTGTGCCTTCGGAAGTAGTTATGTCTGGTTGACCTTCAGTATTCCAAGCAAAGGAATCACCACCATCCTTACCAAAACTTAATTCAACTGAACCTTGTGCAATTACGGAAGCATCTTCACTTCCAGCTGCATTGTCATCAAGTTGAGTTTCGGAAACAACAGCTGTTTCAATAACATCGCCAACAGTTGGCTTGTCATTTATGCTGGTAATGCTTTGGGTTATGCTGTCCCCATCTCCATCTTTAAAGCGTATATCGACATTACGTTCAGCTGAATCACCATGAGGAAAGCTTACATCCCAGTTTTTATTGTCGGGACTGGTCATGGTAACATCGCCAATCTGAATGATGTAATTAGTGCCATCATGACTTGCTTCAACCATAATGTCAGCAGAGTATGTTGGAAGAGCTACCCACTCACCATCTTCAGCGTTCCAAGTAACACCATAAGACAAGGTGCCACCACCGGAAATAGTAATAGTTGCTCCATCCATATCGCCGCCAAAGTCTACATCAACCTTGCCATTTGCTACGCCATCCATAACTTCAAATTCTGCAGGTTGGGCACTACTTGCTTCAGGAGCAGTATCTTCAATGCTTAATTCAATGCTAACAAAATCTGTATTGCCGCTAGCATCTTTAACAGGAATTTTTACTTCAATAGTATCACTATCAGAGTTTCTATCATGCTTATAAGCTTCATTTTGTACAAAAACTAAATCACCATCGTTATTTACGCTAAAGCTACCAAAGGGATTGTTAGCATCGCCAACAGTAAAATTACCTGTAAAATCATAGCTTGCATCTTGTGGAAGATCTAGATTTTCAACTATTATTTCATTGTTTAAATTATCATCACTGGCACTTACTTCGCCTTCAAGGTCGCCGCCAATTTGTGTGTCAACTTCAAAATCATTCTTGGCATCAACTGTAAGAGTGTTTCCGGCTTTATCGCTTACGGTAATAGAAGCTTCAATTTCACCGCCTGCGGCTAAATCACTACCCTTAACGTCTACGGTATATTCACCTGCTGCGTTGACTTCAGTTGTATATTCTTGACCATTAACTTTAAGGGTGACAGTATCACCTTCTTTAAAATCTCCGGTAACTTTTCCGCTAACAGGTAAATCTTGTTTAGCTTCAGCGGCATTAATGATATTATCGGCAGTAATATCATTAATTTCAATAGTTGCCTCAATTTGTGTGTCAACTTCAAAATCATTCTTGGCATCAACTGTAAGAGTGTTTCCGGCTTTATCGCTTACGGTAATAGAAGCTTCAATTTCACCGCCTGCGGCTAAATCACTACCCTTAACGTCTACGGTATATTCACCTGCTGCGTTGACTTCAGTTGTATATTCTTGACCATTAACTTTAAGGGTGACAGTATCACCTTCTTTAAAATCTCCGGTAACTTTTCCGCTAACAGGTAAATCTTGTTTAGCTTCAGCGGCATTAATGATATTATCGGCAGTAATATCATTAATTTCAATAGTTGCCTCAATTTGTGTGTCAACAACGTAACCAAGATTAGTGCTGGCAGTAACACTATCACCAACTACATTTGATGTAGTAACCGATGCTTTAATATTACCATCCTGAGCAAGGTCCTTGCCGGAAACTGAAATATTAAATTCACCTTGATTATTGACCGAACCGGAATAATTATTCCCGTTGACGGTAATGGTTACAATATCACCGGGCTTAACATCTCCGCCTACGCTACCGGTAATATTAACAAAGCCTCCTGCTTCAGCGGCATTAAGAATATTGTCTGCTGTAATGCTGTCAAGGCTAATGGAAGCATCAGGTTGTGGAATATTAGGTGTGGATGAGGCATCATCAAAACTTGTAATGTTATCATCCGTAGTTACTGTGGCTTCAACATTTACATCGCCGTCTGTAGGCACATCAACCCAAACTTCTACGCCATTTTCCACCATATCGGCGTCAACTACATCATCAAAAATTACTACATTATCTTGCTTAATTACGATTTTATCGCCTGGCTCAATGCCTTCTTCTAAGCTTACTTCTACCTTTACTTGATTGCCATTTGGACCGCCAAGATCACTTTTGGAGATGGTACCATCCCCACCGTCATGAATAGTTACATTAATCTTAGGTAAAGTTTGAGTGTGAGAAGTATCACTGTCTTGCGATTCTTTTAAATCTTCATTCTGTGTGGTTGTGGAAGTTTTTTGAATTCTAGTACTTGTAGCACTTGTCTGTAGGGTTCCTCGTTGCTGAACAGCACTACCTGCTGCAACTTGGTCAAGCCCATTTAAGCTGTCAAGTCCATCTTGTAAGCTGGTATTTACAACATTAACGCTATTACCACTGCTTACTGCTTGCGTAGTACCAGCGGCAGGCATTAAGTCTTCACCAAGGACTTCAAAAAAGTCTTTACCGCTAATTTCTTCACCAGCAACCACAAAATTTGGTAAATTTTCAGAAGAATAATTATAAAAATCTGAGAGTTTTACTGATGCACCATCTTCAAAAGATAAGATAAGGTCATTGCCATCACGAGCAAGGGTAGCATCTGCAGCATCAAACTCAAAGACTAGGCGGTCGCCTTCTTTAGGGGTGATGGTTTGTGTTGTGCCTGCTAAAGGTTTAATTAATGTTACATCTGCCATAACTTTTCCTCTTTTGTGTGAAAGTAAGCATGCATAAAATACTTATATTCACAGTAAGACGTACAAAAATAATAAAAGAGTATAGGGCGTTGCACAAAAACATTTTTTGCAACGACGAGGATTAAACCCTCGGGTACAAGACCCATAAAACTAAACATAAATGGGTTTAGTTTTATAATATATAGGAGTGTTAAAAAACAGCTCACACGCATAATAGCGTAATACTCTAGTAGCTATTGATTTATGTTATGTCAAGTCTTATAAAAATATTAATTAAGGAAATGAGAATTTTTTTATTTTTTTGGGGAAAATTTTAATCATTGCTTCCTTGGAGGGTTAAAGAGCATTTTTTCTAATTTATTTAAAAAATGTGCAAAAAGATTGTTTCTGTCATGAAAAGTATTACTTTCTGCATAAATTGAGGTGCAAATATCTTGTAGTTCTACTGGGAAATCATTTTGACTTGCATTGACATTTATACCTATTCCAAGAATAAGCCATTCTAAATCTTCGCCTCTGTAGCCAGTTTCTACTAAAACACCTGCAACTTTTTTATTATTTATCATAATGTCATTAGGGCTTTTTATTGTAGCATCTAATTTACAATATTCTTTAATTGTTAAACTAATGCATAAAAGTGTACTTTGAATAATGGGTTTAATTTCAAAATCCCTTCCTACTGAACGAAGAATAAGAGAAAATTGAAGTGAACGAGGCGCAGAAAACCAAGTATGATTTTTTGTTCCACGCCCTTTTTCTTGATTTTCTGCAATGATAAGAGTTCCATCTTTAGCATTATCTAAGGCTTTTAATATTGCTTCTTGATTGCTTGATCCAATTCGTTCAAAAACAAAAATTTCATTTTTTCCAAGTATTTTTGTAATTATCCTCAACTTTTTGTTTTATTAGCTTAAATCTATTAATTGCATTGTAAACTTTTTTATATCTAATTTAGGTTGACAATAAAGGGTTAGATGAGTAGATTATGTCACAAAGGAGGCGTTGATTTATTTATTTTTCTCACCCTTAAAATAATAAGTTAGCGTTTCCTTTAATATAATGGAGAAAATATGTCAAAACACTGTCTTGGTATTATTGGAACGGATACCGACGTAGGAAAAACTCTTTTCACTGCCTTATTAGCAAAAGAGTTACAAGTCAAT
>CAYJDL010000059.1:0-7533 GCA_964368885.1 uncultured Desulfovibrionaceae bacterium
TTATGTCAAAAATAGATCGTAAGACAATGGCGGCATCTTCATCATCATCCAACAGTTTTTTATAGCCTTTAAGACCTTTTTGCGATACAAGGCGTTCAATTTCTTTAAAGGCTTCATTGGTAGCTTCAAGGTCAAGAGAAGAACAACTTTCTGGTTCAGACACTTCTAAAAAATCTAATGCCAATGTTGGGCATTCATTGGTGCTGTGAGTATTGATTCCACAATGAAAGCAGCACTTTTCATCACCAGAAGTAAATTGAGCTGGCATTAAAATTGGTATTGCCGGACTGCTAGCTACGGCTTCGCTTAAAGCAACTGTGCACCAAGCATCCATTGTATTTAAGTTGTCCGAAAAACGTAAATCGTTAACTATAAAAGAATTTCCAAGCAAGTAAGCTGTGCGATAACTTAAATAAGGCACATCAGGACTGAGTTTTTCCCATTGTAAGCTTACTCTTTTATATAATTCATTATTAAAATTTAAACCCTTACGGTCAATAATAACAGTTAGGCTTGGCCAGAAATGATCCGGTTCTTGAGCTTTAATGTCAAGACCAAGTGCTAAAGCTTCTTTAAGCCATGTTCGCAAAATCTGTAAATTATCCACACTAACCATCATGTAGTCATTGTGAACTAAAAATTTTAATTTATATTCTTTAAGAATATCGACCATTGCTTTTTGCATATGAGGCCATGACTTTTGATAGGCAGCGTCCAAAGGATTGCCAAGCGGGCGAATAATGGCATACCAACCTTGCGAAGAAGTATAAGGGAGGCGGGAGTCAGCGTCCATACCTCGCCAATCCAAGGGTAAAACACCTTGAATTGCTTCAATATGTGTGAAGGTAATGCCAGGAAAAATTGTATCTTTATCTAAGGTTCTGGGATGTATAAAAATGTCAAAAGATTTTCCACCATAGACATCTTGCTGCGCAACGGCAGAATCTATATCAAGATAATTTTCACCATTAGTCCCAAAATAAAGGCGACCAAGCAATAGCTGAACTGTTGAACCAAGGGGGTTAAATTGCGCCCAAACTTTAAGTCTTGCAAGAGCTAAGAACACGTCTTTATTAAAGAAAAACCATGCAGATTGCTCATGGTCCGCAACAATAAACATGCCACCATAGTTTTGCAAAGTTTGGGTGATGACAGGGTCCATTTCATTTTGCCAGGAAAACCACAAAACATATCCTTGCACAGACATCCGACTTTCGCTAGTCTTAGGGAGCTTAGCAAGTAGATTACCAAAAACTGCCATTTTATCACCTCATTACAAAAGGAGCTCATTATGGATATTAATAAGACAATTGCTCAACTTAAGCAACGCCCCGGATTTGCTGAAAATGTTGGTATGATGTTAATACATAACGGTGTCGTGCGAGGTACATCTCGCAATGACAAAAAAACCGTTACCTCTATCACTGTAACCCACAACGAAGAAAAAATTCGTTCTATTTGTCAAGAGTTAGAAAAAAATCCCGGTATATTCGCTATTGTTTGGCAGGCTATGAGCGGTGAGTTTAAGCCCGGTGATGACGTTCTATTTCTCATTGTAGCCGGCGATATTCGGGAAAATGTCAAGGACACTTTTGCTCAATTACTTGAGCGTGTTAAATCTGAAGGGGTGCAAAAACAAGAATACTTATTAGATTAAATCTAACGCTAATGCTTATGACTTTGGGGAGCTTGCTCCCCATTTTTTTGTCATGATTTTGGCTGATCTTGCACACCTAAAAGAGCTAATGCAAAATCCCTTCCATTAAATGGACGCAAGTCTTCCAGTTTTTCACCAAGTCCTACATAGGTAATAGGAATTTTATGTTGCATTGCAACAGCAATAGCTACACCACCCTTGGCCGTACCATCAAGCTTACTTAAGATTATTTCATCTACTCCGGTAGCTTCATTAAATATTTTTGTCTGAGACAGAGCATTTTGCCCAGTTGTTGCGTCAATTACTAAGATGCTACGATGCGGTGCGGAAGCATGCTTTTTTCCTATTACCTGACGAATTTTTTTCAACTCTTCCATTAAATTGACCTTCGTTTGCAAGCGACCGGCAGTGTCAATATACAAAACGTCATAGCCATTACGCAAGGCAATATCCATAGATTCATAGGCAACAGCTGCCGGATCAGCTCCTGTTTGCTTGCGATGAAAATCAGCACCAACTCTTTGCGCCCAAACTCCAAGTTGCTCGGTTGCGGCGGCTCTAAAAGTATCGGCAGCGGCAATCAGGACTTTTTTACCCTGCATACGATCCCTATGGGCTAATTTTGCAATGGTCGTTGTTTTTCCAACTCCATTCACACCTACCATCATGATAACTTCAGGAACAGGAAAGGAAGTGATACGCTTAGGAGTATCGAATATTTTTTCTAGTTCTTCCTGCAAAAGACCACGCAAGTCTTCAGGTTGACTTAAGCCTTGCTTACGAACTCCATCTTTTAAATTTTGGATAAGTTGCATACTTGAATCAAAACCCACATCTGCCATTATTAAAAGCTCTTCCATTTCCTCCCAAAACTCTGCATTTAAAGCGCCATGACTGGCAAAAAGAGCATCTAGTTTTCGAGTAAATTGTTCTCTGGTGCGAGCAAGACCATCGCTCAATTTTATAAATAAACGATTGCGCTCATCTTCTTCATCTTCTAAGTCAAGGGCTAAAGCTAAACGATATTGCAGTTCCGAACGAAATTCTTCAACATATTCGTACTCCATGCGCTCAAGCCAAGCTCTAAAGTCATCTACAAATGCTAATGCTTCTGAAGCCTGCGCATCAAGAGATTGTAATAAATATCGTAATCTTAGCCATAGTAATGGTTTAACTTCACTTATACCTTCTAAAACTATACCAAGCCAAGCAGAAAGACGAGGTTCTACCCCTCGTAAAGCTTGAGATAAATGCGCTTGATCTTCTGCCGATAAGCCATCAATGTCTAAGGTAGTACTTGTCTTAACAATTTCTTCTTGAGGTGGCAGGGGAGTTTGTTCTGCTTTATGAATAAGTTCGGGAGTGTTAACTTGTTCGCCTATATAATCTTTGTTTTCTGTTTGAGGTATAAGCTTTGGGGGCTCTTCTTGGTTTTGCTGTAAACTTTCTTGTGTTGGTTGATGGTGTGAAATAATTTCTTTTGGAAGGTCTTGAACTGATAACTGGTCTAACGGCGATTCTTCAAGTGGCAATTCTTCGACTAACAAATCTTCAAATGACAAATTTTCAAGTGGTAAATTTTCTTCATGAAAATTAACAGCACTTTGCTCGTTATCCTCTATCGTTAAAGGAAGAACAGTATCTATAACACTTGATTCTTGTACTGCTACATCTTCCTGCTCATCATTTTGTAAAGTAGGAGAGATTTCATTGTCCGAGACTTCTGCTTTTATTTCATACTCTTTTTGTGTTAATTCCGCTTGACCTTGCTCTTCACTAGCTTGAGTATTTGCAATTTCTTGTTCTTTAGCAGCAAGTTTTTTCGCTATTATTTCTTGTTCTTTAGCCGCAATCTCTTGCGCTTGTTCTGTGGATCCACCTCCTAAAATTTTTTTTATCTTAGTGAAAAATCCCATTGTAAGCTCCTATAAAGGCAATTGTATATTTGTACATGTTAAAAAATTAGTTTGACAGTCAAATTACTAGCTACAAAAATTATTTGGTAAGCATATTTTGTATCAAAGCAATCATCTCTTCCTTTAACAGCCCACTACCTATAGTAGAGTCAGCATCGTTATAAGATGTTGCATTAATACTATAGGAAAAGTTTCCATCAGACCAAGTAGCAAGTTGAACTTTACCATCTTTGCCTTTTAGGTTAATAGTTTTATCGGCAATTTCGACTTTAAAGTTATCAGTAAATTTTACATAAACACCGCTTATATTTTCAACTATTCCCTTGCGAAAATTAATGACTTGATTTTTATTTTTATAAATAACTTCAATTAATTTAGTGCCATTAACCATGGCTCTAAAGTCAGTAGCCACATATTCACTAGGGATATTGTTTGGAAGATTAATATCAAAACCAGCCTTTTTTTCAGCCTCTTCAAGCGTTTTAAAGTCCATAAAAGGATTAGCCATTCCTGTTATTAATTCCTGTGTTGTTTCAGGGGCTTGGTTTGCAAAGCTAAGCATAGGATGTATGCTCATAAGTGAACAAATGGCTATAGTTAAAATCTTTTTCATAATGTAAATCTCCTTAAGCGATAAATATTACGAACATAAAAAGGGTTTCAATTTTTACATCACTAATTGTACATACTTAAATATAAGAATCTTTGCACAAAAAAAAGACATGCTTAGACTATTATATTAACTCTAAATAAGAAAGTAATAGCAAGTCATGTCTAATATTTTTTGATTATAAAAAGGTTTATTCAAAAAATGCAAAAATTCTTCGTTATACAATTTATTCAATTACTTCAAATCCAAATTCAACAAGTCCAAACCCTTGTGGTAAACTAAAGGGTATAACCACTATAGGAGCTGAGGTGTCATGCTCCATATTGCGTCCCTCTCCAAGGATAATGATTGGAGTTCCTCCGCTGTACACAAGCCCTTGCTCAGACATACGTCGCCGTACATCACCTGAAAAAATATTTAAAAGTTCGCCGGTAATTTCCTTGGTATCGTCCTCTAAAGTTTCCGGTTCATCACCAAGCATAGCTTGAACAACAAATACAGCTGCTTCTTTTGTTAAGCTCATGGAAATACTACCATGTTTACCTTCAGGGGTTTTTATGCCTAAAATAGATGTAAACTCAGCTAGTGTTTCAGATTTTTGTTTAATAAAAGGTCTGCCAGTAGCAGCTTTGCTAAATGTAAGGGATTCAAATATAAAGCCAATGGCTTCTATAAAAGTATTGACTACTTCAACGGTTTTCATATACTCTTTCTCCAGTATACCAAAATATTACAGAGCAACGGCAGCGTAAGTGTCAAGTTTTTGAGTTTTAATAAATTCATCAACAAGCCCAAAAATCAAATTATTGCCGCAAAAGTTTTGTTGCGAAATGTTACGTCTAAAGCATGGTAAATTTTCTTCAAATTTTTGCAAGATATTTTTATGCAGTTTTAACATATTTGCTTGCATTCCATAACCTAATTTCTCAATATACAATGCATTAAAACGTTGTTCAACCATAGCGTTAATAGGTAATGTAAAAACTGGTTTGCCAAGATATAAAGATTCACTCATTAAGGTATGTCCACCACCTTGAATAACATAAGAGCAACCTTCAAGTAATTCTAAAAAGTTTTGCTCTGACTTTTTCTTAAAAACGACATTACCTTCCCTACCTTCTTGCTTTTGATATCCGAAAACATAGCATGTTCTATGTGTAGCCGAACGTAAAAAATCTATCAAAGCACGATGAGTAGAATTACTCTGATAAACAACTACATGACCATCATCCCTCGGTCTTGCCTGTAAAACCAAATCTCGCAAAATTGGAGGCACAACTCTTACCTTATATCTCTTGTCAGTTGGTGGTGCGTAAAAAGAGACAATTAAATTGTAATCAGTTGGTTTAAACAAAAACTTAGGGGTTAAACCTTGAATATAATAATCCCACAGCATACTTAACGGTAAATCGTGCTTACAGCAAGTAATAATATGCTGATGGTCAAGGGTAAGACAAGTAAGTCCGACACGCTTTGCTGCTTTTGGAACAAAATATTCTAAATCCGTCATGCAAACATCTGGCTTAAAATCTTCTATAATTTTTATGACTTGCTTAGTATATTTTTCTCTATTCCACAAAATCGGCAAAGCCTTAGCTATAGTAGCTTGCATATCTACTTGATAGTTTTTAAACACCGTTCCAAGATTAACAAGAGGATGGACAGTAAATTCTTTTTCTAAAATACTGCGAGCATCGTCATTAGCAATAAAGCAAAATTCATGTTCTGGTAGTTGACGTGCAATTGTTAATCCACGCATGGCATGCCCATGCCCGGTGCCATGTATACCATAAAGAATTTTTGCCATTATTGTTTCCTATTTTAAATATTGTCTATTTACTCTAATTTTGCATAGAGGTCAAGTTTTACTAAAGTACAAAGCAGGGCAACTATTGCTCTTTAACAGTGCATTTAAAGAAACACTAAGTTGCAAAATTTTTGGTGAATTTTTGGATATAATCAGCCTAGCAAGTACGCATTTTTGTATTGTATCACGGTGCTTATCTCATAAAAAACCCTTGCCTTCCATAATTAGCAGACAAGGGTTTCATATAAAATGCAGCTTACTATTAAAAAAGTAAATATTTTTGAAAGTTTTTTTATTAAACTGTTAAGTTACTTTGTACAAGTTAGTTTATTACAAGTTAGCTCCTAATCCAAACATAGCAGCTATAGTAACCCATAGCACAGGAGAGGTAAAAAAGCCAACGGCTGTAAGTATCCATGCCGCAATAGAGAGACCAATAGAACCTACGTTTTTACTTTTTATAGCTAAAATTGTTGATATAATAGCAACAATAGCTGCTAATGGTACAAAAATTACACCAAATAAAAAAATACCCAGCACAGCAAATACGCAAGCTATTGCTCCCGGGATAATACCGTCTGAACCTTTTTTTGCTACTGAACTTTCTTCTGACATGCTGACACTCCTATTTTTTATGTTTTTAAAATACAAACTACACTTTTAACAAAAGTGTAGTTTAGTGCAACCAAAATGGTTTCTTATTTACCTAGTATCCACCGATAAGACTATCATCTTTGAAGGTTTTTGTATAGTCCCTAATCAAGTAAAATTGCACTTTATCTTTTTAAACGAAAAAAACTTGTATATTTATGATTCCCTAGATAGTGTCGTCAAATTGCGAATTTTTATGATTTATCAAGGAAGACGAACGAGCTTTGAGGGAGTGTGTACAAGGCATACATGACCGAAAAAGTTCGTGAAATCTGACGAAGATAAAGCCAAAAAGGCGCATTTGACGACACTATCTAAAAGTTAACTGCGCAAATCTGTTACACGCTTAGATTTGCCGAAAGTTCTTGGCAAGCTTGTATTATCAACAATTTGCACATTCACTCTGGCCATAATGCCCTTATGCAACTTACGGCTTAGTTTTTCTACAAGTCCGTCGTCAAGGTCTTTACTAACATTTTCTTTTCTTTCTGCTTGTAAGGTCATATGATCAACGCTATTTTCATCACGTTTAAGAATGATATGATATTCACCACCAAGCTCCGGAAACTTACCTATAATATCCATAATTTGACCTGGGTAAATGTTTACACCCCTAAATATAATCATATCATCGCTACGACCTAAAATGCTGTCATGGCGTGGAATATGTCTACCGCAAGCGCATTGCCCTTCGATAAAGCGTGATAGGTCTCTAGTACGGTAACGAATAAGAGGGCAAGCTTCTTTTTTCAAAGAAGTTACAACCATTTCCCCAACTTCACCCGCTTTCACAGGCTCTAAGGTGTCAGGGTTAATAAACTCAATATAAAATAAATCTGACCAATAGTGCAAGCCACTGTGAGCATCGCATTCGATGGCAGTGCCAGGTCCG
>CAYJDL010000059.1:7543-12462 GCA_964368885.1 uncultured Desulfovibrionaceae bacterium
CGGCAATATCGTAGCTAGCTTCAAGACCTAACTTGCTTTCAATAGCTTGACGCATCTTTGCACTACGCATTTCAGCACCGCAAATCACTTTGCGTAAATTAATTTTACCTTTAAGGTTATGCCGTTCTACTTCTTCGGACATTAATAAAGCCATAGAGGAAGTTGCTCCAAGACAAGTGCTTTGCATATCTTGCAACAGTTGGATATGCATTTCCATATGACCCGGACCTACGGGAATTGTTAAAGCTCCGAGAGCTTCACAACCTAATTGAAAGCCTATACCGGCAGTCCAAAGTCCATAGCCTACAGCTATTTGCATTCTATCCAAAGAACTTATCCCAGCCATAGCATAGCAACGTGCCATTTGCAGGGTAAACATTTCTAAATCTTTTTTTGAATATGCTAAAATTTTTCTTTTACCTGTTGTTCCCGAGGAAGCATGAATGCGAACAACATCTTTTTCAGGAACGCTAAGCAGGGGTAAGGGATAACCTTCACGCAAGTCATCAACAGTTGTAAAAGGAAGTTTAGAGACATCAGCAAGGCTTTTAATGTCGTCAGGAACAATATTGCCAAGCTTTTTTTTATATTGTTTACTATTTAGAGCTTGTTTTATTGTAAAGCGTATCCCCTCTAATTGCTCTGCTTCTAATGCTTTGCCATCATGAGCCTTTTCGTCTAAGGTTTGGAGATTGTCAGAAAAAAAACTAGAATTCCTCATTATTACCTCAAAATTTGCGTTGTTGCCTTTTAGTATAAAAAAAGATAGTCTACATATAAGAGTTTGGATTTG
This sequence comes from uncultured Desulfovibrionaceae bacterium, assembly GCA_964368885.1. Classification (GTDB taxonomy): domain Bacteria; phylum Desulfobacterota; class Desulfovibrionia; order Desulfovibrionales; family Desulfovibrionaceae; genus CAYJAD01. Next base: position 8,337 of record CAYJDL010000059.1, read on the forward strand.
ACAGTTTTAAAGAAGCTTGTATTTAAAAATAGCAATAAATACTAGTCTTAATCTTTGCTATGCAACAGACTCTAACAAAACTTATAGATTTTGAAAAGAGTAATAGCTTATTAAAAAATTTTATACATTTTTGCAAAATGGAGGAGCTAATTGTGAATATACTTGTTTTAGGGTCTGGCGGTAGAGAACACGCCATTGTTTGGAAATTAAAGCAAAGCCCAACAGTTAAAAAAATTTTTGTTGCCCCCGGTAATGGAGGCACAGCACTTGAGGAAGTAATAAATGTCCCCATTGCGGTGGACGATTTGGCAAGCTTGGTTCAATTTGCATTAAAAGAAAAAATTGATTTAGTTATTCCCGGACCGGAATTACCTCTAACTCAAGGTATTGTTAATTTAATGCATGATGCTGGCATCAATTGCTTTGGTCCTGATAAGTATTGCGCTCAACTTGAAGGCAGTAAGTCCTTTGCAAAAGGTGTTATGGCTAAGGCAAAAGTTCCTTGCGCAAAAGGTGCGCATTTTAGTAATCATGCAGCTGCTTGTGATTATGTGCATCAAAGTGGAGCACCCGTGGTTATTAAAGCTGATGGCTTAGCAGCAGGTAAGGGTGTTGTTGTTGCCCAGACCGTAGAAGAAGCCATAGCAGCTCTTGATGCCATTATGATTAAGAAAATTTATGGAAGTGCCGGTATTGCTGTAGTAATAGAAGAGTTTCTTGAAGGTGAAGAAATTTCCTTTTTATGTTTTTGTGATGGAAAAACTGCTGTTGCTTTACCTTCATGTCAAGACCATAAAGCTATTTTTGATGGCGACAAGGGACCAAATACAGGTGGCATGGGAGCTTATTCTCCAGCACCACTTCTTTCACAAGATGAATATGCAAAAATTATTGATTTAGTCATAGTACCCATATTAAATGTGCTAGGTTCCACCAGCCATCCTTTTAAGGGTATACTTTATGCTGGACTCATGATGACCAAGGATGGGCCAAAAGTCTTAGAATATAATACACGCTTTGGCGATCCGGAATGTCAACCATTACTTATGCGTCTCAAAACACCCTTAGACCAAATTATGCAGGCTTGCGTTGATGGAAAATTGCATACATTAAATATTGAATATAGCGATGATGTAGCTGTTGGCGTGGTATTATCTGCAAAAGGTTATCCTGAAGAGTATCCCATAAATATTCCTATTAGTGGTATTGATAAAGCTGAATCTCTTGGTCAAGTTAAAGTATTTCATAGTGGCACTAAATTTGAGTGTGATAGATTATTATCCAACGGTGGTCGTGTGCTTTGTATAACTGCTCTTGGTTCTACTTTAGAGCAAGCTCAGCAAAAAGCTTATGAGGCCATTGAACATATTCAAATGGATAATAGCTATTATCGTAAGGATATAGCCTCAAAAGGCATTAAACGTTTGAAAGGATAGAAAAGATGACAAAAGTTGCAATTTTTATGGGTTCGATTTCTGATGAGGAACAAGTTAGCCCTTGTGTAGAAATTTTAAATAAACTTGGTATTGCTAATGTCTTTACCATTACTTCTGCTCATCGCACTCCGGAACGCACAGATAAATTAATTGACGATTTGGAAAAAGCCGGAGTGCAGATTTATATTTGTGCTGCTGGTATGGCGGCTCATCTTGCAGGAGCAGTTGCAGCTAGAACACTAAAGCCTGTTATTGGTATTCCTATTTATAGTCAAGCCCTTACAGGTGCTGATGCCCTTTATGCAACAGTTCAAATGCCTCCTGGATTTCCTGTTGCAACTGTAGCTATAGGAAAGGCTGGTGCTCGCAATGCTGCTTGGCTAGCAGCGCAAATCTTAGCCTTAAATGACCCAGAACTTCTCGAAAAAATCGCAATCGCTCGAGAAGGTTTTAAAGAAGATGTGGAAAAAAATGGCGAAGCTATCAGAGCCAAATACCAAGCTGCTTTTATATCATAACTTTTAAAAATATTTTAGTGTTAGTTTAGCACTAGATAATAACTATAAGAAGGAATTGATTATGAAAAAATTTTTTGCTACATGTATTTTTTCTTTAAGCACAGTATTTATTTTGCAAAGTGCATCCTTTGCCGATACAGCTAATTGGTGGGGAGAATATTGCAATTCTAAAAATAACGTATGTATTTACATTAACAACTTAGGCGTTAACAAAATGGGAATTTGGAGCTTTAAAGCTTCTTTTTCAAGGTCTGAGGGAAATGAGATTTGTGATGCCACTGCTTTTTTTGAAAAAGAAGGTAGCAGACAAGCAAATTTCATGTTCTATTCCTTTAACTTAAGTCCTGATGATAATACTCTGAATATTTCACGAGACACAGAAGTTGTTGTTAATGAAGAAGATGGATGCACAACAGCACTTTTTGGCGTATATAAGCGTAAAGAGTAATTAAACGCTGATTAAGAAAATGCTGCTTTATTTTTTGGGGGAAACTTCACTTTACAATGCGTCACAAAAAGGTTCCCCCTTCCAATATGCCTGATACCTTCTAAAAACATATGTAGCCAGTGATTCCTAAAATTCCATCGGAAAAAAAGAATAAATTAGAATTAAGTATAATATTTTATTGCAAACTCAAAAGATTGCGTATATAATCTAGATGTTATTTAAAGTTTTTTTAAAAAATCTTTATAATGTTTGATAATGGCTTTATGTGAAATTATGTTTATTGGAGGTTTTATCATGCAATTTAGTATGCTTAGCAAAGTATTTGGTGTAATATGCCTTATGCTTGTTTGCTCAGCCTGTGGCCCAAGTAATACTGTACCTCTTACCTATCCGCTTAAAGATGGCGCACTGCTACCATCGCCCAATGCTCCTCGTATTGCCGTAGTCCTTTTTACGGACAAGCGTGTTAATAAAAGCCTAGGTACTCGCAGTGACAATACAAACTTTGAAGGCACCATTGCTGTTCCGGAATGGGTAAGCAGATCTTTTGCCGATGCTTTAAGTCGTCGTGGTGCACAAGTTTCTTTTGCTCAAAGTCTTTCTCATGCTAAATCCGGTGGGGCAACCTATATTGTAACCGGCTCTGTAACTGAAGCTTATTTGCGAGAAGTTTCCATGGCAGAATTAAGAGCAGGATTAGTTACCTCTATATCCTTAACTGGACCTCGTGGGGTAATGTTTAATGAAATTCTTTCAGCTAGTCAAAGTGAAGCCGGAATAATTTCCACAAGCACAGCTACCAATCTTTTACGCAGTACGGCTCAGCAACTTATTCGACCGGGTGCAGATAAAGTTGCATCTTCTATTGGGCTAAAGCGTTAAGAACCAATAATAATGACCAAAAAAATAAAGAAAAAAAACAAATTTGTTAAACATCAAAAAAGTTGGGCGATACAACTTTTATTTGCGAGCCTATGCTTGTGTTGTATCGTCCAGTTTTCCTTGCGTATTAGTTATGCTCAAAGCCTCTCACAAACCTTTTTCTATGCGCAAGATATACCTAAGGCTTACAGTCAAGATATAGCAAAATCCATTTTGTATTTACAAGTTTTGCAAAAAAAGTATAAAGAGCTAGCTACGCATAAAGCCTTAACCCTTGGAATTAAAGATAGGGAAAAAAAATTAGCTTTAATATCCTCTTTGTATAAGCGTACTTTTGAACTCGAAAGTACGCCCACTGAGAAAAATTTTACCTTAACAGTCAAATTAATTCCAAAGTATGATGATGTTTTAATACAAATAAGTAACCTCATTGGGCAGACAAGTTTGATTGATTTGCGCCTTGAGTGGCTTGAGCTTTTACAGAAGAATTCTAAAGAAGGAAATAATCTTTTATCAATGCTTTTTAAGAGTAATAAGCAGCTTCATAGTATGGCTTTTGCTTCCTTAGAAAACAAAATCCAAAGAATTTCTAAACGGTTAAATGCTCTCTGGTATTTAGATAATGCCCTTAGTCACTTTCAAGAGCGATGGCGCAATCCTGAAGAAGTGAATACAGTTTTGCAAAAAGCAATTAAGGAATATGATGACATAGCTTTGATTTGGTCTTGCCTTGGAGAAGTGCAATTACAGCTTGATGATATGCGAAATGCTTTGAAAAGTCTAAATAAGGCTCTGGAATTAGAACAAAATAGAGCTAGGACTATTTATATCAGAGGGCTTAC
>CAYJDL010000060.1:0-2099 GCA_964368885.1 uncultured Desulfovibrionaceae bacterium
CCGGTGACCTCATCCTTACCAAGGATGCACTCTACCGACTGAGCTACAAGAGCATCTGCTGAAGAAGTATTTAAACAAAAAGCTTTCTTTCGTCAAGAAAAAAAACAAAAAAATTTTTTCTTGCAGTACCTAAAGAAAAATTTCTATAATAGAATAAATCAACTTTTCCTAGATAGTGTCGTCAAATTACGAATTTTTATGATTTATCAAGGAAGATGAACGAATTTTGAAGGAATGTATACAGACATACATGACCGAAAAAGCTCGTGAAATCTGATGAAGATAAAGCTCAAAAGGCGCATTTGACGACGCTATCTAAAGTTTTTCATTAAAATACCGAAGTATGTTTTATTGCATGTAATTTTAAATTGCAAAGTTTGTAGATTGATTGTAAGGAGTATATATGCCAAATTTAAAGGTATCCACCAGGCTTTTTCTTAGTTTTACCTTGCTTATGCTTTTCATTTGCTTACTTGGGGGTATCTCTATTTTAGAAAATAGAGATACAGCTAAAATGAATAGTGATGTTGCAAACTTTAGTATTCCGGAATTAGTAAATTTAGTAGCTTTAGAAAGTGCCTTTGAAGATGCTTTTACCCATATGGTAGCCTATAGCCTAACTCATAATCCAATTTATTATGAACGCTTTAATAATGTGATTGGTAAAGTTAATGATGCTCAAAGAAAAGCATCTGATTTTGTATCAAGAAATTCTTCTAGCCAAGATTTAAGTCGTTTAAAAAACTTCTTAGACACTTTCGATAAAGCTTTTTCTCAATATACTAGGGCTGTAAGTGCTACTCACCAAACCATTGTACATAGTGACAAACTTCTCACTATGTTTACACCTATGAGTAATAATATTGAAGAAGCTATTGAAACTTATTCTAGCGAGTTATATACATATGCACAGAGCGTATATAGCACCAAAGTTGATGAACAAACCTTGTTTAACATAAATAATAGTATAGCTGCAATGCGGGAGTTAGAAGCTGATTTTAAACAGGTTCAGGATTTGGCAATTAAAAGCCTTCCCTATACTAAGATTCAGGAATTATTGGATGTTGATAAAATAAACACAGCACTTGCTCAAAAATTTCAAGTTAGCTTAAAAAGCGTGCCAACCAGAGAATTTCAAGATAAAGCACAGGCAATTTATAATCAAATGCTTACATTTAGCAAAACAGCAAAAGAACTTGCAAGCACAAGGCAAAAGATTACTGCTCTAAATAGTGAAAGAGCTAGAATAAATTCTACAGTTAGTGAGTCGGCTGCTCAAACAATTATACATGTACAAAATAATTTAATTGAGAAATCGCATAGTACAATTGCTAGGCTTGAGCAAAGTCAAAGCATTGTGATTGGTATTATTATATCCTTATTGGTTGTTAGTATGATTCTTAGTTACTTTATCTCTAATAGTATTACCAATCCTTTAAATACCGGAGTAATTTTTGCTCAAGAAATAGCCAAGGGCAATTTAAATCAAGAATTAAATTATTATGGCACTAATGAACTTGGTGTTTTAGCTCAAGCATTGCGAGAAATGGTCATTGCTTTAAAGGATAGTATTGCAAAGGCTAATGAACAAGCCAAACAAGCTGAAAAGATGAATGATGAAGCCAAAATAGCTATGGAACAAGCAAAACAAGCTCAAGCTAGTGCCGAACTAGCCAAAAGTGCTGGTATGCGTGCTGCTGCAGAGCAACTTGACGCCATTACCGATACTGTGAAGGTATCAATGCAAAGTTTATATAGTCAAGTAGTGGAAGCTGAACAAAGTATGAATATTAATTCAAATCGAATTACAGAAACAGCTTCAGCCATGGAAGAAATGAATGCTACAGTGCTGGAAGTTGCTCGTAGTGCAGGAGACGCAGCAAATATTTCTGCTGATGCTCGTAACCGTGCTGAACATGGTGCTAGTGTTGTGCGGGATATGGTAAAACGCATTGCTGAAGTTGAAACCCAAGCTCAACAATTGAAAAGTGATATGGTTCAACTTGACACTCAAGCAGAATCTATTGGTGCTATTATGAATGTAATTTCTGACATTGCTGATCAAACCAATCTACTAGCCTTAAATGCAGCCATTGAAG
>CAYJDL010000060.1:2137-12288 GCA_964368885.1 uncultured Desulfovibrionaceae bacterium
ATGAGGTGAGAAAATTGGCAGAGAAGACTATGCAGGCCACAGTTGAAGTTGGCAATGCTATTAAGGGCGTACAGACAAGCGTTGAACGCAATATGAAAAGTGTAGACTTATCTGTTCAAAGCGTTAATATTACAACTGATCTTGCTAATCAAGCCGGAAAATCTCTAGCAGAAATTGTCAGCATGGTAGATACTACAGCTGATCAAGTTCGAACCATTGCCACAGCAGCAGATCAGCAATCGGCAACTTCTGATGAGATAAATCGTTCACTTAGTAGTATAAATACAACTTCTTCGGAAACGGCTCAAGTTATACATAATGCCCATGATGAAGTTAATAGCCTAAACAACCAAACTAATGAACTAGGAAAAATTATTTTAGAACTTAAAGCTTCTTAAAAAAGCTATTTTGGCTTTCTTGGGGAAAATTTTTGTGAATAAAACGTTTTCCCCAAGAAAAAGGAATAAAAACAATAAAAATGGTCAGTTGACTACATTGACTACATTATCTACATTATTTACGGAACCATTCCGCTAAGAACCTCTTGTCCAGTTGATTCAAGCACAGATCTCCACAAATCAGATTGAATATTTAATTTGCGCCGTCCTATTATTACTAAATCTAGTGGTAAATGCACAAAGCGTTCTTGTAGCTTCGCTACTACCATATGAGTACGCCCTGCCATGGCAGCATGTACGGCATGTTGACCTAAAAAGCCACAATAAACCCTGTCATTAGCATTTGCCGGAACGGAGCGAATCATATAGCTTGGGTCTATCATCTTTAGTACATATGGGAAGTTGCGTTCTTTAAAGTATTGGTGAATTTCAGATTTAATCAAACTTAAAATATCTCCAAGTTTAGCATTGCCGGAAGGGTCTGTTTTATCGGAGTGTTTAGCAAAAAGGTGTTGTCCTGCGCCCTCGGCCACAACTATTACTGCGTGATTCCTTTTGCGTAAGCGTTTTTCAACTGCTGGTAAAAGTCCGCCTTCACCATGTAGGGTAAATTTAGTTTCCGGTACTAAGACATAGTTAACATCTTTTAAGGCTAAGGTTGCTTGTGCGGCAATAAAACCAGACTCACGACCCATAAGTTTTACAAGGCCTATACCATTATTAAAACAAGTAGCCTCAGTGTGTGCGGCTTTTATGGCTTCAGTTGCCCTATCAACAGCAGTGTCAAAGCCAAAAGATTGCGGTATAAAGTGAATATCATTATCAATAGTTTTAGGGATTCCTATAATGGAGATACGCAAATTACGAGCCATAACTTCTTGACTAATAGTGCTGGCAGCTTTCATTGTACCATCGCCACCGATGATAAAAAGAATGCTAATGTTCATACGCTCAAGAGTATCAACTATAATCTCAGCAGATTGTGGACCACGAGATGAACCTAAAAAAGTTCCCCCAAAGGTATGAAGGTCGGAAACCATGTCTGGGGTAAGTTCAACAATTGAGTGCCCAATGTCTGGGATAAAGCCCTCAAGTCCAAATTTAAAACCTAAAACGCTAGGAACATTATAAGCATGATTAGCTTGCATAACTAAGGATCGAATAACATCATTAATCCCTGGGCATAATCCGCCACATGTAACAATGGCGCACTTAGCTCTTGATGGATCAAAGTATAAGTTTTCCCTAGGTCCGGCAGATTCAAAAGTCAAAAGAGTAGGTTCGACCAAGGTTTCACATAATTCTTCACCAACATAGAGTTTTGTTTTTTGATCGTCCACCCACATTCCGTAAGGTAGTTTTGATTTTATTTTATTCTTTCCAAGTTGAAGGATCTCAGTTGAGATTCCATGTTCCTTACTCATAAGCTACTCCTTGAAAAAAGATTTGTAATATAAAATTATTGTTAGGCATGAGGTAATTTTAAAGTGTCGGCCTTTTGTTCCATGGCAGTGATAGAAAGTTTAAGAAAAGTATCTAAGTCAATTCCAATTTTTTCACATTCCTTAATGTTTTCACGAGACACACTGGCAGCAAAGGCTTTATCTTTCATTTTCTTTTTTAAGCTTTTTGCTTGCATGCCTGTTATGCCGGTTGGGCGAACCAAAGCAGCTGTTACCACTAAACCTGTTACGCTTTCAGCGCAGCGCAAAGCAAAGTCCAAGGTGCTTTGAGGTGCATTACCATTCATTTCGCCATTGTGCGCTCGTATGGCTTGAAGAGTTTCTTCAGGTAATCTTCCCTTTAAGAGTTCACAAGATAGTAAACCATGTTTTTCAGGTGTACTTGCTGTTTGAACATAATCAACATCATGCAATAAACCTGCAAGACCCCATAACGTTGTGTCCTCTTGTAAATGTTGAGCAAGAGCTTCCATAACAGCTTCGGAAGCTAAGGCATGTTGAAAAAGAAAAGCTTCGGTTGTATGAGATTCGACTAATTCCAAAGCCTCTTGGCGACTGATATAATCTGACATATGTCATCCTTTATATTAAATTTCATCTTGTATGTGCTGAAGATGTTTTTATGAGCCTAGATTATTTAGGCAACATTGGCAAGGTTTGTAAAAAGCTTTAAAATATTAAGTCATTATTGACAAGTGTTATTAGTTGTTATAACTTAAAAAAATCTTGGTTTGAGAATTTTTATAAAATGTATACTTAAAGAGGTTAATATGGCTGTAGAATTTACTTTAAGCGTTGATGAACAAGATATTTTAAGTAAGATAGCATGTTTATCCATTGAGCAAAGTCTTTTGGGGAAAATATATGAGCCAGCTAAGGTTACAGAGGGCGTTTTGACTCAAAAACTAGGTAGCTTTGTTACTATTAATAAAAATGGTCACTTAAGAGGTTGTATTGGCTCTCTTGTGGGCAATGAACCTCTTTATCAAAATATAGCTCGCATGGCTAAAGCGGCGGCTTTTGACGATTATCGCTTTGCGGCAGTTAGCCTAGAAGAATGGCCTATGCTAAGCCTTGAAATATCAGTGCTTGGACCAATGTTGCCATGTCCGGATGTGAACAGCATTGAAATTGGTAAACATGGTTTATTGTTAGGTCTTGGTCAAAATAGTGGTGTTTTTTTGCCAAAGGTGCCAGTTGAACAAGGTTGGGATTTGTCGCAATATTTAGAAAATTTATGTCGTAAAGCTAATTTGCCACAAGGTGCATGGCAAGACCCTAAGGCAAAATTATATTGGTACGAAGCTTTTGTTTTTGCGGTCAAACGATAGAGTTAGTATCTTGGTATATTTAGCTGATTTATTACTAGCAAATCACATTGACAGAACAAGATAGTTTTTAGGTATTTTAAACAAGAGGAGGGGCATGTTACCCCTCCTTTAACTTTCATATAAAAAAAACTAATAATTTATAATTTTAAAGTCGTCACGACGGTTTTGCGCCCATGCAGATTCGCCGGAACCGCTAGCTATAGGATTTTCCTTTCCATAACTTAATAGCTCCATTTGAGCGGCATTTACACCAAGTAAAACAAGATATTCAAAAGCTGCTCTTGCACGACGCTCACCCAAGGCAAGGTTGTATTCTTGAGTTCCTCTTTCGTCGCAATTGCCTTCAATACGTATACGAATACGAGGATGCGCCTTCATAAGATCGGCTTTTTGGCGCAAAATATTTTGTGCTGCACTTGTTAAATCAAAACTATTAAAGGCGAAATGTATTGTCCCATTGGTAATTTGTTGAATAGCGGCTTGTTCTTCAACTGTCCAAGATTGAACGTGCCCGGGGTCATTACTACCACTTGTTGTTTTTTTTGCGCACCCAAAGCTTGTGCCAAGTGCTAAAACCATTATCATTAACAATAATTAACGCTTCATAAACTTCCTCCTTAAATATTTTTCTGCAAAATGTGGAAAGCTTCCTCTAAAATCCACTTACTTTAAGCTAAAATCCTAAAATTCTTGCAGACAGTCCTAAAAAGTCCAATAACACTATTCTTTAAAAATAACCAGCTTTTTTTTGGGCAAAAATAGAAACAAGAAACTTGATAATATGTTAATTATTTAAGCTATAATGCTTATAATCGTAAAAAACTCTTTTTCTTGCTACTGTCTTTTTGTATCGGGTGCTTGTAAATATTCTTTACGTTTTTTAGCGAAAAATAATCCAACGTACTCATATTGTTGCTTAGATACCGGAACTTCATGATATTCGTAGCGAGCGTCTTCTGTTACGACAGTTTTGTCATGTCCATGTGTACCGGATGATTTTACTGTTATGGTTTTTGCTGGGATATAATCACTCACAGTCTCAGTTGTATGAATAATTCCTGCATCTTCTTGACGCCATAGCACAAGGCATGCACCAACTTTTTTACCTTGCTCAAGAGCATCTTCATTGCTTTCATGGCTGGTGCTTTTCCAATAGGCTCTACCAACTAACACATAACCCTTGGCAATTGTGCGTTCTTGTACTTGTTTTAAACTTTCACCAAAAGATTCCGGCATAAGCTTTTCAACTTGAGGTATATTGCATTTTTCAATGCCTCCAAAAGAATTTTCACCATAATCAAGAACAGGCTGATAGTTAGCTTCAAAGCCACTAGAAACGCATGCAGTTAAAAAGAGCGTACAGCAAAATGTAGATAGTAATCTAAAAAGCATATCAAGAAATCCTCCTGATTAGGGTTTTTACATTGCAAGTAGACACTGATTTATTTTTTTTCTTGAGGAAAATTTTTTGTGAACAAAAGCTTGCCCGTAAGGGGTATTTTTTGTTTACCCTAGCTGCATATTTCACAAATATCTCAAAAAAAAGTAGCGATTTCTTATGTTTTTTGATATGTTTTGATTGCTTACATTAAAACATAACATAAGGAATTGCATGGTAGAGTATACATCTTTTTCTTTCAAATTTCAAGTATAAAAACGACGCAAAATTGAGGTATTTTTTAGTTCCAAGTCATAACTTCTGGGGGTGGATTGTTTTTACTTTAGCTTGTAGAACAGAAATTCGGGTTATTGAAAAAAGCGGTCAAGCTCTTACATTTTGAACATGGCAAGAAAAAAACTTAATCATTGACTTGACATTAGATTGAATATCATTACATAGTAAATGTGGTTGTATTGTAATGCATAAATGAATAAGGGGAATAAAGATGGCTAATCTACAGATACGTATTGATGATGATTTACGCATAAAAGCTCAACAAGTGGCCCAAAGCATGGGACTTGACCTAGCATCTAGCGTTCGATTGTTTTTAACTCAAATGGTTAGGCAAAACGGCTTACCATTTACTCCCAAAGCTGATCCATTTTACAGCGAGAGAAATCAGTTTATATTGCAAGACTCCATTACACAGCTTGAGCGAGGGGAAGGCATAACTAAGACCATGACAGAACTTGAGGCTATGGCAGAGTAGTGGAAATACAATTTTCCCCCAGAGCATGGGCAGAATATTTGTGGTGGCAGACTCAAGACAAGAAAACGCTAAAACGTATTAACGCTCTTATAAAAGATACATTACGAGAACCCTACGCAGGTATAGGCAAACCGGAACCGCTTAAAGATAGCCTTGTAGGGGCATGGATCCGCCGCATTGATGAGCAACACCGCCTTGTATATCGCATTAAAGAAAATGTTTGCGAAATAGCGCAATGCAAAGGCCATTATGATGATTAAAACTTTACCTCAATAGTTAGTCGATGCTGATTTATTCTTTTTTTTGGGGAAAAACCTTTTGTGAACAAAAGTTTTTTCCCCAAACCCCTTTTCCAAAAAACTTTAACTAGAATTTTTTTAGAGTAAAATTCTTTTATTTAAGTTAGTTAAAAAAGGGATTAATTAGTCATCTAAAATGTATAGCCAACGGAAATAGTGTATAGGTCAGCACCCATATTAAAGCTTTTACCTCTAAATGTACCATGAACATCGGGGTTGCCTGAGTAACTACTATCATTAATCCAGATATGTGTATAGGCTAAATCAAGAGTCCAATCTTCATATTTAAAGCCTACGCCTAAGGAAAGTGTGTCTCTACCGTTGACCGGCATAATATAATCAGCGTAGGTGTCACTACTTACGTCAGTTTCATGCCAATAACCAGCACGAAGGGTTAACCAATCTAAGGGGCTATATTCCACACTTACATTGAAGTTCCATCCATCGTTCCAGTTTTTCTTATTTAAACTTGACCCAAAGCCATTGTCAAAGTAAATATTTAAATCTTTATAGCTTGACCAGCGAGTAAATACAGTTCCTACTTCAAAGCTTAAATTATCAAGTGGCTTATAGGCAATAGCAAAAGATATTGAGTCTGGGAGAATTAAGGTGCCGTTAATTCCGGTATCATACATATTGGCAAAATTAATTTGATTACCAAATTGCACATTACCTACTACATTTTGTACAACCTGACTTTTATAGGTAAGACCGGCTGACCACTGTTCATTAAATTTAGCATGTAAACCAAGATGAACTCCAACGCCCATACTTGAGCCTTGAAGTTGGGCACTATTTTCCGGAAGTGTATAAAGACCTAAAGGTGTTGGTATATTAGCTTCCGGAGTACGCTGATTTAAGAACATGGACATATACATAAGTTCAACACCAATGGAGGCAGAAAAAATGTCATTAAATTTATAGGCTAGGGTAGGTACGGCTGAGACAGTTGTTACGCCAACCCCATAAACATTATGACGACCAAACCAATTGTCGTCATAAGCATTGCCAAGTCCAAAACGGCTATATAGACCAAGACCTAGCCAAACATTATCATTAAGTTGATAAGTTAAATAGCCATGCGCAGGAGTCCACATATTAGGTGTTGCGCTTACTGACTGCCCTGTAACGGAATTTTCAATGCTTCCGTAAGGAGCAACAAGGGATATACCTGCCATAAAATGAACGCCGGGCAATTGAGTTATACCGGCAGCATTGTAGGCTAGAGCCGAAGCATCATCTGCTCTTGCAACCAAACCACCCGCAAGACCAAGACCACGAGCAGACCATTCTGTCATGGCAAAGCCTTCGGCAAAAGCAGTACTGCTAAGGCTTAAAGTACACAACAAGGCTAAGGTAAGAGTTTTAATTTTTGACATAGGAAAACCTCCAATGAAATAAAAGATATGCGGAGATTTTACTTCCTACTGGTCTCTACCTATTTGGTTTGCTCCAACAACAAGAATCGTCTCACATGCAAGTGGCACTAAAACATATTTAAGGGGTCTAGGTCAAGACTTAGCTTAAGGTATTTTGTAGGGCAAAGAGCTTGAGCTTTGGAATAAATATGGCGTATGGCTTGCCAGCTTTGACTTTTAAGTAAGCAGTGAAAACGACGTTGACCTCGTAAAATTGCCAAGGGTGCAGGAGTTGGACCAAGAATTTTTACATTGTTTTGTTGTCCAAGGGAACGTAGCTGTGAGCCTAATTCTCGAATTAGTGTATTACCTTCACTAAAATCATAAGCAAAGCTTAGGCGAATAAGTCCAAGATTTATAAAGGGTGGATAAGAAAATTTTGCTCTGCGAGCCATTTCATCAGCGTAAAAACCTTCATAATCGGAACTTTGAATATATTTCCAACAATAATGTTGTACATCTCTGGTTTGAATAATTACTCTACCGGCTTTTTGTCCACGTCCGGTACGACCTGCTGATTGCACTAAGAGTTGAAAAGTGCGTTCGGCAGCACGATAATCGGGAGTATTTAGACCAAGGTCGCCATCTGCCACCAAGGCTAGTGTTACTTGAGGAAAGTGATGACCTTTGGATAACATTTGTGTGCCTACCAAAATTTGAGCTTCTTCCCGTGCAAAAGCTTCAAGTATTTCCTCCATCCGTCCTTCACGTCTGGTGCTATCTCTATCTAAGCGCAAAACCTTAGCAGAGGTTAAGGAAGAAAGATGTTCTGTGAGTTTTTCTGTACCTTCTCCCATGGGTAGAAAATGCATGCCCTTGCAGTGAGTACATAAAGTAGGGAAGGGCAGTGCATAACCGCAATAATGACAAATTAACTTTTCTCTTCCCTTATGATAGGTAAGTCCAATTTCACAATGAGGACAACGAGCAACTTTTTGACAATCAAGACAATACATTAATGGTGCATAGCCTCGTCTATTTAATAGTATAATTACTTGTTCACCCTTAGCTAATGTTTCCTTTATCGCTTGTTCGCTTTCATAAGCTAAGGTTGCTTGAGTAGCTTTATGACCGCTAATGCTAATTAATTCAATTTGTGGTATTGTGCCACCGCCAACACGATGCGGTAAGGTTAAAAGCTCTAACTTTCCTTCTTTAGCGGCATAAAATGTTTTTAAATCCGGTGTTGCTGAACCAAGCATTAAGACTCCACCTTGTTGCTTTGTCAAATACCATGCAACCTCTTTAGCTTGGTAGGACATTTTTTCATCTTGTTTAAAAGATGTGTCATGCTCTTCATCTAAAATTATAGCTCCAATATTTTGTAATGGTAAAAAAAGAGCTGAACGAGTGCCTATTATTATATTGGATTCTTTGTTTTGAGATAATTGACTAAAAAGTTTTTCTCTCATACTTGGACTTTGATAACCATGATATGCGGTAAGGCTATATCGGCATCACGCTTAAGTTTTAAAGCTAAAGCTACTTCAGGGGCTAAAATTAATACAGAAAGCCCTCGTTCATGACATATTTTCACTATTTCAAGGTACACGGCAGTTTTACCGCTACCTGTAATGCCATATAGTAATTGACCTAAAGGATGTACTGCATTATTATTTTGAGCCTTGTCCAAGGCTAAGCTAAAAGAGTTTATGGCTTCTTGCTGAGCAGTGGAAAGGGTAAATGTCTTGTTGGCAGGAGGTAACAAGGCAGTATGAATATTTTCTTCCATAGTAGTATTTTCTTGCAATGCTCTTAATTGCACATAGCCAAATTGAAGTAAACTTTCTAAAGCTTTAGCACTGCCTTGTCCAATATGGCGTAATAACTGTCGTCTGTTGGTACTACTTTTTTCTAGTAAATAATCAAGAATAGCAATTTGCTTAGTTGCCATAGGTCGCACCGGCCAAGGCGGATCAATTTGCAATGTACATATTTCAGAAAGTGCGCTATCAGTTTTTGGTGGAATAATATGACATGTATCTTGCATAAGCCCTAAGGCTATGGCTTTAGCTTGAGTTTGCTCTAAGTCTTTAAGTTTTTTTAAATTTATAAGAGTAGATTTTCCGGAATGAAAAGATCGGACTTGCCCTTTGGCAGTGCGTAAACCCTTAGGTAAAATATGACCTAAAATATCGCCAACATTACGACTCTGACGTGTGGCAAATTGCTGGATAAATTCAAGATATGCTTTTGATAGTAAGGGCTTTACCTCAAGAGGAGCAGTAATTGCTTTAATGTCAACTGAACTGTCAAGTTCACTTTGTTCTTGACCTTCTCTAACGATAATACCCACACGCAAAGTCTTACCCAAGGGTATTGCCACCCTTAATCCTTGGCAAAAAAAATGTGCATATTCCTTAGGCCACCAAGTAGGTAGAGCATAAGTATAAGTATTGTATGGTGGACAAAGCAAGGCTATGGCATAAAACATAAATATATTCTTACTAGTATGTGGTAGAAAATACAGACGGTATATTGAACAAGAAGTTCAAGAAGTAGAACGGTTTATTTTAGATTGAAGTAGATTACCTAAGCACTTTTAAGAGGAAAAAAGCAAGAAACAATTTTCCTCTTAAAAATGTTTCTTACATATGTTCCAAAATATTACGAAGCATATCACGCAATTGAGGGCGTAAATTATCATCTTGCAAAGCAAAATAGACGTTGGCAGTAAGATATTCTGCCCAATCTCCGGCGTCAAATCGTCTTCCGGTCATCTTTACTGCTAGCATGCCTTTGTCTTTTGCAAGAGCTTGTAAAGCATCGGTTAGTTGAATTTCCCCGCCATGTCCGGGTTCTACTTTTTCTAAATAGTCGAAAATGTCAGGGGTTAAAACATAACGACCAACAATGGCTAAACGAGATTTTGCTTTATCTATTTCCGGTTTTTCTACCATATTGTCTATGCGAAATACACCGGGAGCCATTTCTGTGCCTTCTACGATACCATAGCGATCAACTTTTTCTTTAGGTACTTCCATAACCCCAATAACGGGCATATTTTCTGCAACTGCCACATCAATCAGTTGTTTGATACCGGGAGCTCTTGAAAACATAAGGTCATCGCCAACCATAATGGCAAAAGGCTT
>CAYJDL010000061.1:0-12103 GCA_964368885.1 uncultured Desulfovibrionaceae bacterium
ATGCATATAAATATTGGGATGGAACAAAGCGTTTAGAAGATCCTCGTGATGGCTATAAGGCTACCCTTACTTTCCAATATAGTTTCTAAACTTAATATAAATGTTTAATATCCTGACCCCCGTTTCATACGGGGGTTTTGCATTTAAATGAGTTTTTTTAACCTTAATTTAAGCCCACAAATAAAAGTAAAAAAAATTTTACAGAAACGCTTGCTTTTCCTTTTAAGCTGTTGCAAAAATATCTTAGTTGAACTGTGTTGTTTTAAATACGATACAGATTCGCTTTTGCGACAAATAAAAAAATTACTACAGGTAGAATAAAACAATGAAAAAAATCTGTACATTGCTTTTGACAGCAGGGATGCTTCTTGGTGTAGCCAGTAATGCTTCCGCTATCGATTTCAAGGCTAAGGGACAGTGGTTATTCGGCTTTGGCTTTGTCGATGCTTCCATGATAGACAATAGAGATGGTGACGTTAGTGGTGGTGATCGCGATGTTTTTAATGCTCAGCAACGTGTGCGCTTACAAATTGACGCAGTAGCTTCCGAAGCTCTTTCCGCAACTGTATTCTTTGAAATTGGTAATCAAACTTGGGGAAATCAAGACAGTGGTGGTGCTCTTGGTACTGATGGCATTGAAGTAAAAGTTAAGCGTGCTTACCTTGACTGGTTTGTGCCTAACACCAACTTATCTTTCCGCATGGGTCTTCAAGATGCTACCCTACCTAACGTAGCTGGTGGTCCTGCTATTTTAAGTGATGACGTAGCCGGTGTTGTAGCTAACTACAAAATCAATGATATGGCTAGTGTGACTCTTGCGTGGTTTCGTCCCCATAATGATAACTATATCAGCAATACTTTGCCTTATGCAACTTGGGACAATGCGCACAATCGCTCCAGCTTCCTAGACAATGTGGATATATTCTTACTTTCTGTCCCTATTCAGGGTCAAAACTGGTCTATCAATCCTTGGGTGGCTCTTGGCTTTATGGGTGATAATGTAGTTGAAGGTATGTCCTTTTATAATCCGTCTTGGGCTAGTCCTTTAGATCCAGGGGTGAGAATTAACAGTCAAGGCGGGAACTTAACAATGCTAAGTGGTATCACTCCTCACTTTGGTGGTCAGGGAGCGGCAGCATTTGCTAGTCTAAACCTACCTGGATTCAACCTAAATTGGAATGGTGACAACGATGCTTATACCACAATTTGGTTTGCCGGCCTTCCAATGTCCTTTCAATATGACGCTTGGAACTTTGAGTTAGATATTAACTACGGTTATGTTGGATACAGCGGAGCTTATGATGTATTTAACTATGCTGCAAGTGATGGAAGAACTGTTCGTGCAAATAATAGCCGTCAAGGTTGGCTCATCAAGGGTTTAGTTGAGTATAAGATGGATTGGGGTACTCCGGGACTATTTGCATGGTACGGTTCCGGTGATGATGGCGATGTTAAGAACGGTTCTGAAATGATGCCATATCTTAGCCCATCAGGTAACTTCACTTCCTTTATGGGTGATGGTGAATTAGGATGGCAACCTGGTGCCGGATACGATAACCAACTTCACTATTCCGGTACTTGGGGTGTTGGTCTTCAGATTAAAGACCTTACCTTCATGGAAGATTTATCTCACGTTGTTCGTGTAGCTTATTGGGGTGGTACAAATAATGCCAAAATGCGTAGATACATTGAGTCTCCATACTTAGAAGGAGGTCAAGGTTTCTATATGGTGGAAGGCGATTCCTTAGTAGAAGTCAACTTCGATTCTAAATATCAAATTTATGAAAACCTTGCCGCCCATGTGCAACTTGGCTATATCTTCAATGGTATTGATAATGATGCATATAAATATTGGGATGGAACAAAGCGTTTAGAAGATCCTCGTGATGGCTACAAAGCTACCCTTACTTTCCAATACAGCTTCTAATTTTAATATAAATATGTGGCTATTTCCGTGCTGAGCTAAGGCAATAGCCATAAAAAAATCAAAAACCTTTCGGTGAATGCTTATAGCGTTAGAAAAGAAATAAATTCAAACCAATTTATTGTACTGTTTTTTCGAATCGCATAAGTAGATGAAAAAACATGATAAAAAAATAAGTATTTTTTTAAAATGCATTTAGTGATATTTTTTTTGAACCTTAATTTAAGCTCACAAATAAAAGTAAAAAAAATTTTACAAAAACGCTTGCTTTTTTTTTTAAGCTGTGGCAGAAATATCTTAGTTGAACTGTGTTGTTAAAAACGATACAGAGTCGCTAATGCGACAAGTAAAAAAAATTTACTACAGGTAGGATAAAACAATGAAAAAGATTTGTGCTTTTGACAGCAGGGATGCTTCTTGGTGTAGCCAGTGGTGCTTCCGCTATTGATTTTAAGGCTAAGGGGCAGTGGATATTTGGCTTTGGCTTTGTTGATAATGGCATGACTGACGATGTAACAGCCGGAAATCGAGATCTTTTTAACGCACAACAACGTGTTCGTTTACAAATTGACGCCGTAGCTTCTGAAGCTCTTTCCGCTACTGTGTTCTTTGAAATTGGTGATCAAAAATGGGGTAATCAAGCCGCTGGTGCTGCTCTTGGTACCGACGGTATAAAAGTTGAAGTTAAGCGTGCATATCTTGATTGGTATGTACCTAACACCAATCTTTCTTTCCGCATGGGTCTTCAAGACGCTACCTTACCTAACGTAGCTGGTGGTCCTGCTATTTTAAGTGATGACGTAGCTGGTGTTGTAGCTAACTACAAAATCAATGATATGGCTAGCGTAACCTTTGCTTGGTTCCGTCCATACAATGATAACTACACAGATGCTACTGGGAACTACGACAATTTTGACAATACTCATAACCGTAACAACTATCTTGATAACTTAGATATGTTCTTACTATCTGTGCCCATTCAAGGTCCAAATTGGTCTGTTAATCCTTGGATTGCCCTTGGATTTATTGGTGACAACGTAGCTGAAGGTATGTACGATCGCGATTCAGGCTACTGGGCCTTTCAAAATGCAGGTAGCCAAGACGTACTTGTAACCGGTACTTCTCCAATGTTTGGTGGTCAATATGCTGCTGCGCATGCTAGCACAGGCGGAATAGCTAACAACCCGAACAATGCTTACTGGAACGAAGATGATGATGCTTATAGCACCATTTGGTTTGCAGGTCTTCCTATGTCTTTCCAACACGAAGCTTGGAACTTTGAGTTAGATCTTAACTACGGCTATGTGCAATATAGCGGAAGTTACTTTGCAGAAAACTTTGCCGCTGGTAACAACATTGGTGGTACTCACAATTCTAATAGATTCTGGGATGCACGTGTAAACAATGCCCGTCAAGGTTGGTTAATTAAAGGTTTAGTTGAGTACAAGATGGATTGGGGTACTCCAGGACTATTTGCATGGTACGGTTCCGGTGATGACAGCGATGTTAAGAACGGTTCTGAAATGATGCCATACATCAGCCCAGCTGCTAACTTCACTTCCTTCATTGGTGATGGTGAATTAGGATGGCAACCAGGTGCTGCATACGATAATCAACTTCATTACTCCGGAACATGGGGTATTGGTCTTCAAATTAAAGACCTTTCCTTCGTAGAAGATTTATCTCACGTTATTCGCATAGCTTACTGGGGTGGTACCAACAGCTCTGCAATGCGTAAATACATTGAAACTCCATACTTAAGTGGTGGTAGCAATGCAGGTACAGGTTTCTACATGGTTGAAGGTGACTACTTAGTAGAAGTAAACTTTGATACCAAGTATCAAATTTATGAAAACCTTTCCGCTCATGTTCAACTTGGTTATATCTTTAACGGTATTAATCATGATGAGTACAAGTACTGGGATGGAACAAAGCGTTTAGGCGATGCTCGTGATGGCTACAAAGCTACTTTGACTTTCCAATACAGCTTCTAAGCTTGATATAAAAGCTTGATATTTAGCCCTCGTGTTATTCGAGGGCTTTTTTATTTTAATATCAAACAATTCATGACTATAACTTCATTGGTCTTGCACGAAATTCAGATTTGAAAGCTTGTTTTTTGTTTAATGTTGCTTTTAAAGGCATGGACTGCTTCGTCGAGTCGAACAAAATCAAATATTTAACAAACAACAGTGGCTCGACTCTTCTCGCAATAACTTACGGTGACACACAAAGTCATTACGAGAAAAAACGCTTCGAAATTTGCGTTAAATGGCGAAGTGAATAGCATTTTTTCGTGGCAATCCATCTTAATAACTCTATTAAAAAACAGAAGTTTCCCAAATTAGAATGTCGTGTTGGTCTAGCAAGTTCGCTTATTTAATTCTAGACAAAGAAAAGGTTACCGATTATGATGCTTTAGGTTTTTATTGTATAATTGCTTTAACGTATAAAATATCATATAATGAGGTAGCACATGTTCGGCATAGGAAGTACAGAGCTTATAGTTATTTTTGTGGTAGCCCTATTAGTATTGGGTCCTAAATCGCTTCCCGGTATTGCTAAGACCTTGGGAAAGGTGATGGGTGAATTTCGCCGTGTAACCACAGAATTTCAACGCACAATGAATGCAGAGGTTGCCCAAGAAGAGCATGAAAAAAGAAAAAAAGAAGCTGAAGAAGAGCTTTTTGGTAAAAATAGTGAGGGTGAAGGCGATAAAGTTAGTAATGTAGAACCTAAAAGTAATTTAGAAAAAAAAGTTACCAAGGAAAGTGACATAAAAAATGATAGTACCAATGTAGCTGCCCAAGATATTATCATTGATGCACAAGCATCACCTCTTAATGCTGCCATAGCTAAAACACATGCTGAAGCCCATGCCGATATTCCAAAAGATACGTCTCCAAATGTGAACCAGAAAGTGGATCCAAACATGGAACTGACGGATAAAAAAGGATAGGTAAAGCATGAGCTCCCAAAAAACGATTCAGCCTAATGATAAAGTAGACATTTCAAAAACTGATAATGAGCAAGATTTAAACAAAAAAGACTTAACTGCGCATTCATCCGATGTTAATAGTTCTGAGAGCGAAGTTAAAGAAGCAACAGTTTTAAGCGATGAAGAGTATCATGAACAATATCAAATACCGCCGGAATATGCTACAAATACAGACTATGACCCACAAGGTGATGATGAAGACGTTAAGCAAAACGATGTAAGTGACATTCAAGAACGCCCTTTAAATGTTCCCATTGGCAATAAACCTCCTCGAAAAACTCGTGAAGAGCGTGGCTTACCGCCCTTGCCATCTGAGCCAGAAGATGGACAAGAACCAGAGCAAGAAGAAGAAAAAAGCATGACTCTAATGGAGCATTTAAGCGAACTGCGTACACGTTTAGTACGCTCGTTTATTGGTATAGGTCTAGCTTTTGTGCTGTGCTATACCTTTGCCGAACAATTATTTGCCGAATTATGCAAGCCGCTTATGGCAGCATTGCCCGAAGGTTCTAAGCTTATATTCACAGCTTTACCCGAAGCATTTTTCGTATATTTGCAAGTGGGCTTAGTTGCAGCTGTTTTTATGGCAAGTCCTTATTTATTTTATCAGATTTGGGGTTTCATCTCACCGGGACTTTATGATGAAGAAAAAAAATACATGATTCCCATGGCTCTTATTTCTGCTATATTTTTCTTAGGTGGCGCATCTTTTTGTTTTTTTGTTGTTTTTCCTTATGCCTTTACTTTTTTTGTAGGTTTTGCCAGTGAAGATATAGCCGCTATGCCTTCACTATCGGAGTATTTAGGATTTGCATTAAAATTGCTTATTGCCTTTGGCTTAATCTTTGAGATGCCGCTTTTTACATATTTCCTTTCACGCATGGGCGTAGTCACGGCTACTCTTATGCGTAAATTTCGTAAGTATGCAATTTTATGTATTTTTATTGTAGCAGCAATTTTAACGCCTCCAGATGTTATTTCACAATTACTTATGGCAATGCCTATGATGTTACTTTATGAGCTAAGCATTGGTGTAGCAGCTGTTTTTGGACGAAAAAAGAAAGTAGAAGAAGATAAGCCAGATGCCAATGAAGATGTTAAGGAGGAAGATGAAAATGAAAAAGGAAATACAGCGTAAAGCTAGTCTAAGCCGCAAAACCAAGGAAACTGATATAAGTTTAACCGTTAATCTTGATGGAAGCGGTCAAGTAAATATTCAAACCGGTCTTGGTATGTTGGACCATCTTTTGACCCTAACTGCCTTTTGGGCTAATTTTGATTTAGATATTAAATGTAGCGGTGATTTACATATTGATGGTCATCATACGGCAGAAGATGTGGCTCTTTGTCTTGGAAATGCTATGGTAGAAGCCCTTGGAGACCGTAAAGGAATTACCAGAGTAGGTTATGGAAGAGTGCCAATGGATGAAGCTTTGGCCGATGTTACCTTGGATATTTCCGGTCGTACTTGGCTTGAGTGGCGTAATGATGAACTTTTACCGCCTATGATTGGTGGTGAAGAAGCAGATCTTTGGCGTGAGCATTACAAAGCCTTAGCATCTGCTTTGCGATGTAATTTGCATATTAATTTTCATTATGGCAAAAATGGTCATCATTTATTAGAATCTGTTGCCAAAGGGCTTGGTCTTGCTTTGGCGCAAGCGGTAAGTATTCAAGGTGATATGATACGCAGCACAAAAGGAGGTCTTGACTAATGCATAAAAAACTTTTTGGATTATGTTTTTTATTGTTGATTACTTCTTTTTTTTGCGCTTGCTCTAATAGTACCACAAGCTCAAAGCAAAATCTTACAAAGACAAAGGTTTACCTGCCTCCGGCAGTTCGTTTGGGTATTGCACCCTTTAGTCAGCCTACTGCTAAGGGACAGCTAATATCAGGCACTTTGCCAGCAAAACAAGGCAGAATTGCGACAGAGGATTTGCATAGCATCAATAAAATGCTACTTGCTTCATTAAACTCCATAAAGCGTAAACACAAAGTTTTGTATCTTCCTAGCGATTTAAGAAATATTTCTTTACAAAGTGCTGCAAATCCAAGTGCTCTACCGCTTTGGATGACCTTAGGTGAACAAAATAAGCTAGATTATTTACTCGTTCCTTTAATTATTGATTGGCATCAACGTGATGGTGGAAGAGCAGGGGTAAAATCTTCAGCGCATATTCGAGCTGAATTTTATCTTCTTGATATTCACAGTAAACGTATTTTTAGAAGTTCAATTTTTGAAGAAAAACAACAAGGACTTGTTGATGATTTAACCAAGGTAGGGGCTTTTTTCCAGCGTGGTGGCAGTTGGATTACAGCGCAAGAGATGACTCAAGAAGCCATCAATCAAGCTATACAAGAAATGGGGCTATAAATGATTATTTTTCCAGCTGTTGATATTCAAAAAGGTAAAGCAGTGCGTTTAAAACGTGGTCTTGCGCATAAAAGTACAGTTTTTGACGATGATCCAGTAAATGCTGCACGCAAATGGCAAGATGCAAAGGCAAAATGGCTACATGTTGTTGACCTTGACGGTGCTTTTGACGGAAATGCTGCTAATTTCAAAATTGTTGCCGACATATGCAAAGCAATATCCATTCCCGTGCAAATTGGTGGTGGTATTCGTGATTTGCAAACCGCACAAAAATATTTTGAAGCCGGAGTTGAAAGATTAATTATAGGTACCATTGCCCTTGAAAAACCTGAGCTTTTTGCGCAACTGTGTCAAACTTTTCCGCATAAAGTTGGTGTATCCCTTGATGCCGATAATGGACGCTTAAAAACTAGAGGATGGATTAGTGAAAGTCAGCTAACTATTGATGATGTATTGCCAAAGTTGCAAAACGTGGGCGCATCCTTTGTTATTTATACTGATATTGCCAGAGATGGTATGCAAAGTGGTGTAAATATAGATGCTTTAGAACATATTTGCCATATTTCCTCTATTCCGGTTATTGCAGCCGGAGGCGTTGCAACCATTGAAGATGTTAAAGCTCTTTATCCACTGTCTGTAAATAGCACATTGCAAGGAGCTATTAGTGGAAAGGCTTTGTATGAAGGGAGCTTAACACTTAATGAAGCACATGCTTTTATTGATTCGCAAAATTAGGGGCTATCTCTAAAGAAACGCTAATTTTTTTGGGGAAAGATTTTATTAACAAAAAATTTCCCCAAAAAATTAATTATTCAGCTTTTTTAAAAGCTACACAACGCCTTGCTCAATCATAGCATCAGCAACTTTTCTAAATCCGGCAATATTTCCGCCAAGAACATAATCGCCACGGCGGTCAAATTCAATGGCAGCTTCGCTAGCAGAAGTGAATATATTTTTCATAATGCCTTTTAATTTATTATCAACCTCTTCAAAAGTCCAAGGTTGCATGCTAGCATTTTGAGCCATTTCTAATTGACTTGTGGCTACACCGCCGGCATTGGCGCATTTACCAGGACCATAAGCAATTTTAGCATCAAGGAATACTTCAACAGCTTCTGGAGTTGAAGGCATATTTGCGCCTTCGCTTACGCAATAACAACCATTTTTAACTAAGGCCTTAGCATCTTCTCCGCTAAGTTCATTTTGAGTAGCTGAGGGGAAAGCTAAATCGCATGGGAAATGCCAAACAGCATGTTGATCGGGACCATAGTCCTTAACAGGAATAAATTGCGCATCTTTGCAAAGCTCTGCATAGCGAGTTAGTGGAGCTCGTTCAATTTCCTTAACTTGCTTTAGAACTTCTAAGTTGATACCATCTTTTTGATAAATGCAACCTCTGGAGTCAGAAACTGTAACAGCCTTGGCACCTAATTTGTTTAACTTATCAATGGTGTAGATAGCCACATTGCCGGAACCGGATACGGCAGCAGTAGCACCCATTATTTCCTTACCTATGGCGTTTAACATGTTTTCAGCAAAATACACACAACCGTAACCAGTAGCTTCTGTGCGAGCTAAGGATCCGCCCCAGCGTAAACCTTTTCCTGTTAGCACACCTTCAAACTTTGAAGTTAGACGTTTGTATTGACCGAACATATAACCGACTTCACGAGCACCAACCCCAATATCTCCGGCAGGAATGTCTTGAGTGTTTCCTAAAATTCTAGAAAGCTCAGTCATAAAGGCTTGACAAAAGCGCATTACTTCAGCATCACTTTTGCCCTTGGGGTCAAAGTCACTGCCACCTTTACCACCACGAAGCATAAGACCAGTAAGACTATTTTTAAATATTTGTTCAAAGCCAAGAAATTTTAAAATACTTATATTCACAGAAGGATGAAAACGTAATCCGCCCTTGTAAGGTCCAAGAGCGGAATTAAACTGTACCCTATGGCCTCTATTTACTTGAACACGATTTTTGTCATCAGTCCAAGATACACGAAAAGTTAATTGACGCTCAGGCTCAACAATACGTTCTAAAATGTTGTGTTCCTGATATTTTTTCTCACGTTCAAAAAGTAAGTCTAGGCTGTCAAATACTTCTGAAACAGCTTGAAGAAATTCTGGTTGATGACGGCAAAATTTCTTCATTTTTTTAAACACTTTTTGTGGATAACTTATAGCCACGCTGTACTCCTTTGCTACCCTTGCTCGGGCAATGTTGATTAAAGCATTGCTTTAAAAATGCTGCTCTAAAAAAATCATTATACACTAGCTTTAGCCAGATAAGAAGGTAAAAGCTCCTTGAGACTTAAGAAAGGTCTTATAAAAAGACAAAAGATAGACTACTTTAAAAAGCGAACTAAGAAAAGCGTTTTTTTTAGAGTAACATTTTTTTAGTTGTAGTTTTACCAATGCTTTTAATTTTTAAGCCATATTTCTTACTTGTTTGCAAGATTTTTTTTTGGTATAATGAAAAATGTGGTTATAAGATATTAATAATTTTATTTATTGTAAAATTGCATTATTTTTATTCGTGGCTATTGCCTTTAGTCAGCAAATAATATTTTGAGAAATGCATTTTAGGCATTTATTAATTTTATTTGGGAAGGTTTTGCTGTTTTAACGTAGTTTTCAAAATGGATTGCCACGAAAAAACGCTAATCATTCCATTTTTTAATGTAAATTTTGAAGCGTTTTTTCTCGCAATGACTTTGCGTGTCACCGTAAGTCACTGCGAGGAGAGTCGCACTGCTCTTTTTTGTTAAGCCAATGATTTTGCGCGACTCGACGTGGCAGTCCATGTCTTTAAAAATCACGTTAAACAATGAATCATTACACGTCTACGAATATACTTGCTGACTAAAGGCAATAGCCACATTTTTATTTTACCTCTAACTAAAAGGACTGTTATGAAAGAAAATCTACTTGATTGTATTGGTAATACGCCTGTTTTTCCCCTTAAACACCTTAATAATACTCAATGCGAAATTAATTTAAAATTGGAAAGCTATAATCCGGGCGGTTCGATTAAAGATCGCATAGCTAAATATATGATTGAAAAAGCCTTTGAAGAAGGTAAGTTAGTTAAAAATGGTGTTGTCATTGAACCGTCAAGCGGCAATGCTGGCATTGGTATTGCTATGATCTGCGCCTTTTATGGTTTACGTTGTATTATTGCCATGCCTGAAAGTATGAGCATGGAAAGGCGTAAACTTATTCAAGGCTATGGAGCTGAACTTGTGCTTACTCATGCCAATCAAGGAATGACTGGAGCTGTACAAAAAGCTGAGGAGTTGGCAAAAAGTATTGAAAATGCTTTTATGCCTAGTCAATTTACAAATGTTCATGCTGTTAATGCTCATTATGAAAGTACAGGACCAGAAATTTTTGCTAAGTTTGGTCAAGACCTTGATTACTTAATAACTGGCGTTGGTACCGGAAGTACCATTTCCGGTTGCGGATTGTTTTTAAAGGAACAAATTCCACATATCAAAATTGTTGCTATAGAACCGCAAGATTCACCCTTATTGTCCCAGAATAAAAGTGGTCCACATAATATTCAAGGCATAGGAACTAACTTTATTCCTGAAGTTTTACGCCGTGATATTTTGGATGAAATAGTTACCGTAAGCACTGATGATGCTATTAATACAGCTCGTTTATTGCAAAGTAAGGAAGGAATAATTTGTGGTATTTCTTCAGGTGCCAACGTAAGTGCTGCGCTTAAGCTTGCAGCCAGACCACAACTTAAGGGTAAACGCATTGTAACTTTTATTTGTGATTCCGGCGAACGCTACCTTTCAACTTCACTTTATGGATAGTAAATACCATGCTAATCCTCGTAATTATGCTTATTGGCGGTTTTCTTGGAGGAATAGTTGCGCAAAATAAAGGTCGTAATATCTTTTTTTGGACACTGTTATGCGGTATCATGCCTTTAACATTACTTATACTTTTAGCTTTACCCAAACTAGCCCAGCTTGGAATATCAAGACCATGTCCTTTTTGCTTGCGCATTATACCGTGGGATGCAAGTGTTTGCGCATATTGTCAAGAACGTGTGCCAAGACCACAAACATGCCCCTGCGCTTTTTGTGGAAATACTATTTGGACAGGTCAAAGCCATTGCTCTTCTTGTGGTAAACCCACAGACAATACTCAACCACCCCATAAACAAATTTCAAAACAGTGAAAAAGGAAAAAAAAATGAACAAATCTATACATTTTTTACTTATAATATTTTTTTGCCTAATGCTAAACCTGCCAAACTTAAGCCACGCTAAAGCGCCAACAGGCGTTTTACAAGAAGCCATAGAGCGTGGCACCTTAAGAGTAGGCATTTCTTCCTTTGTACCATGGGCTATGCAGAACAAAAAAGGTGAGTATATTGGTTTTGAAATTGATGTAGCAAAGCGCATTGCCAAAGACTTTGATTTAGAGCTTGAAATTATGCCAACTCGCTGGTCAGGCATTATTCCGGCCTTGCTTACAGGAAAGTTTGATATGATTGTTTGTGGCATGACTCCAAGTCCGGCACGAGCCTTGCGTGTTAACTTTACTGTTCCCTATGACCATGTTACTATTGAAGCAGTTGGACTTAAGCAAAAACTTGGTGATAAAATAGCCTTTTCAGAATTTAATAATGCTCAAACCATAGTAGCTGTTCGCACCGGAACAACTGCTGCTGCTGCTGTTAAACTTACCTTACCAAAAGCAACTATACGCTATTTTGATGAAGAAGCACCAGCAGTGCAAGAAATGCTTTCAGGCAGAGCGCACATTGTTTTTGGCTCAGGCCCTT
>CAYJDL010000062.1:0-943 GCA_964368885.1 uncultured Desulfovibrionaceae bacterium
ATATTTTTTACGCAATATAAGCATGTTTAAATGATTATGTGCAACATCGGCAAGGCGTTTATCCTTATTGGATTCATGCTCTTTTACAATATTTGCCAGACGTAAAGCTTCTTGTATAGCTTGTTCTTGGCGCAAAGCTTCTTGGCGTATTTTTTCTTGCTGCAAGGTTGCAAGTTTTGCAGCATTTTTTTTTCTTCTAAGGTTACTATCTAAAATTTTAAGACGCTTTATTTTTCCATCTTCATGCTTTTGCAAAATTTTTGCAAGACGCAAGGCTTCTTGCCTTGCTTGCTCTTGACGCAAAGCTTCTAAGCGCAAGGTTTCTTGGTGTAATATCTCCTGTCGAAGGGTCGCAAGCTTTGCGGCTTTTTTTTTACGCAAAGCCACTTTGTTTAAGGAATTATTTTCTATATTGTTAAGGCGTAGCTTTTTATTGTCTTCATACTCTTTTGCTATGTTTGCAAGACGTAATTTTTCTTTTTTAGCCTGTTCTTGACGTAAAGCCTCAGCACGTAATATATTTTGTCGCAAAATAGCAAGTCGTGCGGCTTTTTTTTTACGCAAATTTATTTTATTTACATTACTATTATTAATTGCATTAAGACGATTAAAGTTATTTCTCTCATATTCTTTGAAAATACTATCTAAACGAGCAGTTTCTTGTTCTGCTTGGGCTTGCAAAATAGCCTCTTGCCGATTTGCTTCCTTAAGAATTGCTTCTTTATGAATATTTATCGGCTTTGCCTCTATTGCACCAAATTGTTGCAAAACAGGATTTTTATCAGTGGAATTTGTAGATTGAATCTGTGGAGTAGATTTTGTTTGTAATTTTTTTTCTAACTGCTTTACTTTCAAAATCATATCACCCTTTGGGTATAAATTGCGTACAGTTGACAATAAATAAAGAGCTTCAGGACTTTTGTTTAATTTTTCGGATAATATA
>CAYJDL010000062.1:953-12001 GCA_964368885.1 uncultured Desulfovibrionaceae bacterium
CGCCTGTAATAAGGCGTCATCAGCTAAAACACTTTGCCAAAACTCAGTTGAAACTCGCTTATATCGTTCTACTGCTAGATTATAAACTGGCTGAGAAAATTCTTTATTTCCAGCTAATTCTAAAGCTCTAGCAGAGCGCATAAGAGCAGCCGGACGATTAGGCCACTTTTTATCTGCACTATAAATAGCATAAAATTCTTTTGACATGTTTAGAAATTCTTGCGCACTTGTATCAGCATCCTTTTGCAATTTAGCAAATTTTATTTTTGCCAAATCGTATCTGGCCTTGGTGCTAACAGCAGAAGAGACTTGTGAAGTCTTGGAAGATGGCGTAATATTTTTTTGAGGTGAGTTGTCATAGAAAATGACAACCATAACAAGCAAAATACCTACAAAGACAAATGCTGGCAATAATCTGCGCATGAGGGTTGCAGGGCGCACCGTAACCTCCGGTATTGGTGCTGGTTCCGGTTCAGGTTCAGAAGGCGTTTTTTTTTTAGTCATTCTTAAAGCCATAGTATGCCTAGTCCATTGAATACATGAAATAATTAGGATTATATTTTAGTTAAGATTACCTGATGAAGATATTATTACTGATTTTTTTTAAAAAATCAAAACATTTTGTATGAAAATTATTTTTTAACATATTTTTTTATTTTAAATATTTAAGTAGTTTTGAAGAAATGGAGGGAGTTTATGGAGAGAAAGAAAAAACTTTCTTTCTCTCTTCAAGAGATAATGTAGTCAATTTTCCGTAAGGATTGCTTACATTAAGATTTAATTGACAATTTCACATGTTATCGTTTTTTATGAGCTGTTGAAAAAACTACTAGGGTTTAGCATTACCATCTTTGCCTTCAGGTTTGGCATTTTCCTTAGCATTATCAGTAGTCGGAGCAGCTTTTTCATTAGACAAAACAATGGGAGTCCAAGGAACAACTGCCTTAAACTCAAGCTTTTGTTCATCCATAATTTTCATAATATCATCTGTAATATCAATATTTTTATCGTAAGCAACTGCAGCATCGGAAATTAAAACCAAAGGAATATTTTTCTCTTTTCGATAATCATCTACTACTTTGTTGACCGTACCAGTCAAAATAGACATTACATTTTGCTCTTCTGCTTGGATACGCTGTTGCATTTGTGAAAAAGCCATTTGAGCCTCTTGCTTAAGCTTTTCATCATCAATATTAGCCTGCAATTTTAACTGTAAAGCCATAGCTTCATCTTGTACTTTTGATTGAATACCCCCTAAAAATTCACCAGCGGCTTTGCCAGGCTTGCTTTCTTGATACACTTTATCCAGATCTAAAAGATAAATACTTGATTGGGCACTTTTTTTAGATTCAGCAGAAGAGTTATAAACAGTGAAAAAGCCAAAAGTGCACATAACTATTAACAGAATTGGAAAAATACGACGCATAAAAACCCCTTTAAATTTCAATATATGGACAATTTACAAACTTCCAATTAAATAATCAATACAATTTTTTGATAAATAATATTATTTTAAGACGATACAATCAAAGTTATCTAAGTAACTAAGTTTATTAATTCATAATTAAAAAAGTATCATCCAATAGCTGGACAACAATAGCAAAGTGATATAGATTGACTCCGTCATAGTTACAAGTAAGCAATGATTAAATTTTATTAGGCTTTAAGGAGAGGTAATGCGCATTCAATTTTCTGAGCACAAGCATAAGGTATTTACCTTTGAGGTGAGCATAATTCAAGGCCCTATAACTCAAGCTTTTATTGATAACAACCCTGAATCACCTACACGAACCATTGAGATTCTTGGTAACCAAACCTTAGAAAATTTTCATGAAATAATTTTTGATGCTTATGACCGTGAAGATATGCATTTATATGAATTTCAAATTGGCGCAGATCAACCAATGGGTGATAATTACGATGGTTATGGTATTGTTTTTGATGATGACCCCATAGAGACATTTTCCGATACTAAAAAAACAATTGACGCAGCTAAAACAACCATTGAATCTCTTGCACTTAAAAAAGATGCGCTCTTTTTTTATTGGTTTGATTTTGGCGATGATTGGTGGCATGTAATTGAGCTTATAGACATTAAACAAGCTTCTTCTGGAAAAAAGAATTACCCGTGCATTATTTCCAAAAAAGGTGATAGTCCGCCACAATATGCTAATTTTGACGATGAAATATTTGACGACGACGATGACGAGCTTAACCTAGATGACGATGAAATAGTAATTTTACCTCGCTTCAAAGAAATTTTCCAATTTATCGAAAATGTATGTCAAGAGCACTTAGATAATGAATATCTAGATGTTGCAAAACGACTTTTAATAGATATTTTTAATACTGATTTAGCCATTGAGCGTAGCAAAGCTCAGTCTTGGTCAGCTGGTGTGTTGCATGTCATAGGTTTTGTCAACTTTTTAGGTGATTCATCTTTTGAGCCACACATTCCTTTAAGCAACCTAGCTAAGTTTTTTGGTGTTGCTGCCAGTACTATGGAAAACAAAAGTAGAGAAATTCGTAATG
This sequence comes from uncultured Desulfovibrionaceae bacterium, assembly GCA_964368885.1. Classification (GTDB taxonomy): domain Bacteria; phylum Desulfobacterota; class Desulfovibrionia; order Desulfovibrionales; family Desulfovibrionaceae; genus CAYJAD01. The sequence continues at coordinate 3,486 of CAYJDL010000062.1, forward strand.
AATTAGAAATTATACCTTATGAGCCTCAATACACAGTAAAAACACTTGTTAAGAAAAATCCAATGTTTTGGTTTGTAAAAATAAATGGTTTAATGGTTGATGTGCGCATGCTTCCTCTTGCAGAGCAGAAAAAACTTCTTAAAGCAGGGCATATTCCTTTTTTACCTGATAAAGATCGTGATTAGAACATTTATATATGGCAAAAAATGTAAAAATACTCCCCTTGCAAGTGCAAGATACTATTAAGCATTGGTCTATCAAGTCAACTGATGCGTTGCATGATATGCTTGCTATATATCTATCTTTACTTATGCGTTGGAATAAGGTGATGAATCTTGTTGGAGCGCGTAATTATAAGGATTGCTTAAATAATTTAATTATTGATTCTTTTTATTTAGCTGAATTTATATCTTCTTTGCCTAATGCGTATGATGAAAGTAATTTACAAATATGGGATCTTGGAGCCGGTGCTGGTCTGCCCGGCATTCCTTTACGTATGATTTGGGCTAAGGGTAATTATTATCTTGTTGAAGCAAGAGAAAAGCGTGCAATCTTTATGGAAAATACTTTGGACCAATTACGGTCTAAAGGCTTTGCCTTTCATGATACTTACGTTTTTCAAGGGCGTGCACAGGATTTTTTTGCACAGCAACAAGAAAAATCTCAACATGCACACATAATTTTAAGTAGAGCCTTTATGCCTTGGGCTCAGTTATTAGTATTTGTAAAACCTTTTTTAGTCAAAAATGGGCGTGTTATTTTTTTAACTCTTGAAAAAGCCCCTACAAGTCAACTTGAACATTTGGGCTGGAAATTGGAATCTGAATTTAAATATCTTGTCAACAACCAAGAGCGATATTTTTGGAGTGTTGAATATTTAGAGAAATGAAAATTCAGTAGTTTATAATGATGCCATCAATGATGATAGGGAGTGTTGCGCAAAATGCTTTCAGCACGGTATAATTGTTCTAACAATAGTACTTTAGCCAGTTCATGAGGTAAAGTCATGGTGCCTAAGGCTAAACGATGTGCACTAACGTTAAGGACAGTTACATCAAGACCAAATGCACCCCCAATGATGAAACATGGAGTCTTACTGCTATTGTCAGATATTTTGCCCAAAAAGCTAGCAAACTCTTTAGATGTGAAACTTTTTCCTCCTTCATCAAGGCATATGGCCAGATCAGTTGATTGAATATTTGATATAATTTTTTGAGCTTCAAAAGATTTTCGTTTAGCAATTGGTAAAGCTGATTGACCATCTTTAACAATTACTTCATCAATTTGACACCAATGCTGAATGCGTTTTTTATAGTGTTCTGCAGCGTTTTTCCAATGGGCAGTTTTCAAAGTGCCTACAGCAATAATTTTCAAGGATTTTTTTGCCATGTTCATATCTCCACCAAGTCATAATCTTGAGCATCTAGGCGAGATGGTACGCACTTTTTCTGAATCCGTCCAGCTTTTACAAAGTGGACAATGCCTAATATACCCAACTGAAACTTTTTTTGCTCTTGGTTGTAGTATTGACCATGCCGATGCTATTGAACGTGTTTTTACAGCAAAGAATCGCTTAAAGCATAAGCCATTACCTTTAATTGCGGCAACATGGGAACAAGTTGAGAAAATAGCCTTTTTGGATAGTTGTGAAAGGGAATTGGCAGAACAGTTTTGGCCTGGACCTTTGACATTTTTATGTAAGGCAAGGGAACATCTTAATGCTAATATTACAGCCGGAAGCGGCAAGGTAGCAGTTCGTATTTCATCGCATCCTATAGCCTTAGGTTTAGCCTATGAACTTAAAACCCCCTTAGTCTGTAGTAGTGCCAATATTAGTTCTAAGCCAGCTCCACGCTTAACAGATGATTTAGATCCCGTACTATTACAGAAAGTTCCGCATGTTTTAGCCCTTGGTCCATTGGCTAAAGGTGGTGAGCCTTCAAGTATTATTGAATTTTGTGGAAAGAAAAAACTTATTATGCATCGTGAAGGTGCTATAAAACCACAACAACTTATAGAAAAAGGGTGGGAAGTGTCTTCTTACGCTGATGTTTAAGGAAATACTAATTTATTTTTTCTTGGGAAAACTTTTAAAATGATTATGTAATTTTATTTTATGCAAGCTAAAGTATATTTTATTGGTGCAGGACCAGGAGATGCTGAATTATTAACCCTTAAAGGGCATAGAATTATTTCACAAGCTGACCTTGTGCTTTACGCTGGCTCTTTAGTGCCTAAATCTTCTCTGACAGCGGCGAAATCAGAAGCTAAGATTATTGACTCATCGTCCTTAAACCTTGCACAATGTCACGAACTTATGCGTGATACTATCCATGCCGGAAAAATGGTTGCAAGAGTACACACTGGCGACCCTTCATTATATGGGACAATTGCTGAGCAAGCACGTCTTTTAGAAATAGATAAAATTACATATGAAATAATACCGGGTGTCACTTCTGCTTGCGCCGCTGCTGCCGCCGCAAAGATTTCTTTTACCATACCGGAAGTTACTCAATCCTTAATAATTACTCGCATGTCTGGACGAACACCTATGCCGGAGAAAGAAGAAGTTGAACGCTTTGCATCAATAGGTTGTTCCATGGCGATTTATCTATCAGCAAATCATGTGAGCAAACTTCAAGAAAAACTATCTCTTGCATTGCCACTATCAACGCCAATTCTTTGCGCCTATAGGGTTGGTTGGTCTGATGAACAATTATATTGGTGTACTGTTGAGAATTTGGTTACAACTTCGCAAAAGCATAATCTTACTAGGCAGACGCTTTTTTTAATTTTACCCGGTTATGACAGCTATGAGCAAGCTAAAGAAACATATTCTCGACTATATGCGGCTGATTTTAAACATGGATGGAGACCTTAGATAGTGTCGTCAAAAGCAGAACTCTTTAAAAAAGATTTGGGAAAAATAATAAATCAGCGGTTTTTTAAAATGTAGCTATTGCCTAAGCTCAGCACGGAAACTTAAGAAGTTCTAGCTTCAAGCGTACAGTTTAAGATTGATGCGTTGCTGTCGATTTGCGTAAGACTCGTCTAACGCAAACGGCTTCGCCGCCCTTTGGGTCGCTGCCACAAAAAAACGCTTGTATTTTAGATGTTAAAAAAATCAGAGCGTTTTTTCTCGCAATGACTCTGCATGTCACCGTAAGTCACTGCGAGGAAGTGCCACACTACTATCTAATTTAAAAAAAGGATAATGCGGCAGCATGACGTGGCAGTACATGCCTTTAAAAGTAGCATTAAGCAATGAACAATTACACACCTAAGAATTTACTTGCTGACTAAAGGCAATAGCCACATTTTAAAATTAAAATTGTTTTTATTGAAATATGATTTGCGCACGTTCTTCTTGAAATCTTTGAAAGAAATCAAATTTTTCATTACGGCTTTTAGCTCTGCGTTGACATGAGCAGGACTTACAAGGCTCGGCGCATTGACAAAGATTTTCTTTGCGCATAATCATTCTATTGCCTTGATGTGCTAGTCTTTCTGCACCTTCCCCTTTAAAATAAAGGCTTTGAGCCGGTACATGTGCATAACAAGACTTAAATTCATTTAACACATCGTCACTCACATTTTGCAAATTGCGTATGTTCATAAAAATATTACCATTTTCCTTGGACGCATCTTTCATTGCCTCGGAAAATGTTTCTACATCATCAAGCGTAAAATATCCACTTAGGGTCATATGAATTCCGGTAACGCTTTTTCGAACTGCTAAATCAAACGCATTTTGCATAAATTTCAATCCTTAATATGTTAAAAATTTTAGCTATACGCGCCCTGCATGACTATTTATTTTACTTTTTATGGTAGGATTAAACTAGTAATATAAATCATACGCAGGACGCAAAGTTTAAACAATTATTTTTATTTTATATTTGATAAAACGGTTTTTATAAAACTGTCTATTGAATCCTTTTCAGATTGAGGATCTCCATCAATTTTAAGGGTATCCAACACTTCAGCTCCCATTGAGCTTAACTTTTGCTCAATGGCATCTACGGCGCCACAAAAATACTGATAACTGCTGTCACCACAACCAAATACTGCTGTCTTTTTGCCTTGTGCATTAATATTATCAAAATCATCAAATAATGGAATAAAATCATCTTGAAGTTCTATTTCATCATCACCCCAAGTTGAACAACCAAATAAAATCAGATCGTAATTATCGCAAAGACCTGCCGCTTTTACACCGTCAGCATTTTCATTTTTAACTGTAAAACCCTCTTGAGTTAAGCTTTTTTCAATGTGGGAAGCTACATATTCAGTATTACCAGTTGTTGAACCGTAGACAATTAAAACATTCTTCATTTTTGGATCTCCTAAAAATATATAAATATGACGAACAAGAAATTGATAATCAATTTCAACATTCATTGCAAGCTTTTTTTAATTAAATTTTAAAAATAATTTAATTACACGTTATTACAGATATTTATTGATATTTAAAATTAAATGAAAAAGTCTGCTAACAAGAATCCCTTTATGCTAAAGATAAAAATAACTGTGATTAGGTGTTAAACCATGCACGGCACTCTAACTTGAAAGTTTATTCTTTGTTTGATGTTATTTTTAAAAGGCATGGATTGCTTCGTCATGTCACTATAAGTCCTATTTTTAACAGAACTTTCGACGCAACATTTTTTCGCAATTGACTTACGATGACACGCATAGTCATTGAAAGAAAAAGCTCCGAAATTTTTTCTAACTCATGAAATTACAAGCGTTTTTTCGTGAAAATCCACCTTAAAAACTCTATTAAAAAACAGAAGTTTCTCAAATTAAAATGCCGTGTTAAACCATGATAATGCAAAGACAAATAGGTTGCAATTTGCAGTAAAATAAAGCATTATTTAGATACAAGCAAAATGACCGACCACTGCTAAAAATCATTGAAGAAATTATAAAAAGCTTACCGTAGGCAGTTATATCTTGAAGGTGGAAAAAATATTTTTTTATGCTTGCAGATGCAGAGTTAAGCACAAAAAAGAATAAGCTTGTTATGGTCTTACATGCAGTACGTTTAAAAAAGAAAAAGTAGTATTTTACAAAATTTATAAAATCAATTAAATGTCTTGAACTCTTTAAACGAAATAATATTATCTAAAAAAGGAAAGTCTCTTGCAACAAGATTGTAAACCATCAATTTCATTAGAACAACAAAAAGAGATTGCCATTATTCTGCCTGCATATAATGAGTCTGCAACTGTGGTCAAAACTATTTTAGATTTTCATAAAGTTTTGCCGGCAGCTCGTATTTATGTAATTGATAATAATTCAAAAGACGATACGCAAAGTTTAGCAAAATCAACATTTGCTGAGCATAATATTCCCGGTGCGGTTATTTTTGAAGCCCGTCAAGGTAAGGGAAATGCAGTGCGTCGAGCTTTTATGGAAGTTGAGGCTAAAGTCTATTTAATGGCCGATGCTGACTGTACCTATCCGGCTGAACAAGCAGTAGAAATGGTTTTACCAGTGTTAAATAATGAAGCTGATATGGTCATTGGGGATCGTATATCCCAAGGTGATTATGCCAGAGAAAATTCTCGCCCCTTGCACAATTTTGGCAACGCCTTTGTGCAAAAATTAGTTAATTGGGTTGGAAATTCAAAATATAATGATATTATGACCGGATACAGAGCCTTAAGCTATGCCTTTGTGCGCACTTATCCACTCTTGGTTGAAGGTTTCCAAATTGAAACAGATATAAGCCTTTTTGCCAGCCAAGGGCGATTTCGGTGTAAAGAAGTTCCTATTCGTTATGTGGACAGACCTGAAGGCAGTGAGTCAAAATTGCGCACTGTTCATGATGGCGTAAGAGTGCTTTTAACTATCTTTCGCATTATGCGTTTTTATAAACCGCTTTGGGTTTTCTTTAGTTTAAGTATTTTTTTTGCTATTGCCGGACTTGCCTTTGGACTTCCGGTTATCTGGGAATTTATGACAACTAAATACATAACTAAGGTTCCCACTGCAATTTTAGCCGTAGCTCTTGAAATTTTAGCAGCAAATATGCTGTCGGTGGGTTTGTCTCTTGATGGGCTTGCAAGACAAAGAGAAATTGATATTGAAGCATCATTACAAAAGCATACTACACCACGCTACACTAAAGATAATATTGACTAATTTTTTTGCTAAATAACAATATTAATATAAAGGAGTTATTAATGGATATACGCTTTCAGGCCGGAGGGTCAAGTAAGTGGAAAGGGTCTGTAATGTTTACCTTTGCCCATAAAGATGATGATCCGGCCATATTATTCCCAGAAATAGAAAATATTAGTCCTTGGTTTACCATTGCCCCAGGACGTAAAGATTTTTTTGGCAAAGCCGGAGAGCTGGCACTTTTTCATGGTCATCCTGAACAAGCTGTGCCTAGAGTTCTTGCTATTGGGCTTGGTGAAAAAGACAAGTTTACCTTGGAAAAATTCCGCAAAGGTATTGCCGCTGCTGTAGCAAAGTGTAAGGATATTGGCGTTGAATCAATATTATTGCCAGTGCCAGCCCTTACAGCCTTGCCTGCTGATGAAGTGCGTTTAGTGGAAGAGGCCGTTTGCGCTGCCAATCTTGGTTTATATCGTTATAATGCTTTACGCAAAAAAGACCCTGAGCAAAAAGAAGATCCGCAATGGTTAGCACTTGGTTTTAATCAAGAACATGTTCAAGAGGCACATCAAATAGCGGCTAGGCGTGGTGAATCTGCCGCACATGGTATTTGTCTTGCAAGAGATCTTGCTAATACGCCTCCAAATATAATGACGCCCACGGCTTTAGCCGAAAAAGCTCAGCAAGTTTGTGATAAATTCGGGCTTAAGTACACTAAATTAGATGAGCAAGCTTTACAAGAAATTGGATGCAATACATTACTTGCAGTTGGAGCTGGGTCAGCTCAAGAGTCTTGCATGGTTATTATGGAATATGTGCCCAAGGGGCAAGAAGAAGCTGATCCTATTATCTTTGTAGGTAAAGGACTTACCTTTGATTCAGGTGGCATAAGTCTTAAACCTGCATCTAATATGCATATTATGAAGAGCGATATGGCAGGGGCTGCCGCAGTTGTTGGAGCCATGCAATGCATAGCCCAAAATGCTTTGGAGCGTAGGGTAATTGGTGTTTTGGCAGTTGCTGAAAACATGCCAGATGGAAAATCTATGCGCCCTGGTGATGTTGTACGTTCTTTATCCGGAAAAACAGTTGAAATTATTAATACTGATGCCGAAGGCCGACTTGTTTTATGCGATGCCTTAAGTTATGCCCAAGAGCAGTGGAAACCGGATTTTATGGTGGATATTGCTACCCTTACAGGAGCGTGCGCCGTGGCCCTTGGTACAGAAATAGCCGCAGTTTTAAGCGATGACCTTGATCTTACACAAGAAATTATAGCCATAGGGAAAGTAGTTGGGGATAATTTTTGGCAATTACCTCTATGGGCTTCCTATGAAGAAGGGCTTAAAAGCGAAGTGGCTGACATTTCACATATGGGACCAAGGGAAGGCGGAACAATTAATGCTGCTTTATTTTTGAAAAACTTTATTCAAAAAGATATTCGTTGGGCTCATTTGGACATAGCCGGAACAGATTGGGCTTATAAGAAAACACCCTTATCGCCTGTAGGCGCAGTGGGTTTTGGTGTGCGGACTTTAGTTGAATTAGTGCGAGGAAAAATATAATGAAAGTCTATCTTATTGGTGCTGGTCCTGGTGATGTAGGTTTATTAACTTTAAAGGGAAAAAGCATTTTAGAAAAAGCCGATGTTATTATTTATGATGCCTTAGCAAATTCAATTATGCTTGATTTTGCTCGTGCTGATGCCGAGCGTATTTATGTTGGTAAAAGAGCCAATAATCATGCTTTGCCCCAAGACGGAATTAATGCCTTAATTATAGAAAAGGCTAAGGAAGGAAAAATTGTTGCTCGTCTAAAAGGTGGCGATCCATATATTTTTGGGCGTGGAGGCGAAGAGGCTCTAGAACTATTAGCGGCAAATATTCCTTTTGAAGTTGTTCCAGGTATATCAAGTACAATTGCTGGACCTGCCTATGCCGGAATACCTTTAACTCACCGTGCTTTTTCCTCATCTCTTACTATTATAACAGGACATGAAGACCCTACCAAACCCGGCTCTGTGCATAATTGGGATGCACTTGCTAAAAGTGCTTCCACCTTGGTTTTTGTTATGGGGATGAAAAACCTAGCTAAGATAGCTCAAAACCTTATAGATGCCGGTCTTGATGCTCAAACTCCGGCGGCTTTGGTTCATTGGGGAACAACTGCCCATCATCGTTCCTTGGTAGCAACATTAGGCACTTTGTACGATGAAAGTATTAAGCAAAACTTCACAAATCCATCAATTATTATTGTTGGGCATGTGGTAACTTTACGAGATCAGTTAAACTGGTTTGAGCAAAAACCCTTACTTGGAAAAGGTATTGTGGTCACAAGAGCAAGGGAACAAGCTAGTGGACTTGCCAATTCCTTAGCAGAACTTGGAG
>CAYJDL010000063.1:0-618 GCA_964368885.1 uncultured Desulfovibrionaceae bacterium
CGACCCAATATTGCCATTTTCTCAGCCATGATTTCCTCTTTCGCTAAAGCTTAATTTCTACATCCACGCCAGCTGGCAAAGAAAGCTTGCCAAGCGCATCAACGGTTTGTTGCGTGGGCTCAAGAATGTCCATAAGCCGCTTGTGGATACGCATTTCGAATTGCTCACGAGATTTTTTATCCACATGCACAGAACGGTTAACGGTGTACTTATGGATATTTGTGGGCAATGGAATTGGTCCTGCCACTCCGGCCCCCGTGTTGCGTGCTGTATCTACGATTTCCGCCACAGCCTTATCAAGGATGCGGTAATCATATGCTTTAAGCTTGATACGAATGCGATCGCTGTTAACTGTTGTCATTTTGCCTACTCCATTTTGGAAATTCCTGTCTTTAATAACTCTAAAATCTTAGGAGACAGTTTCCTTCACATATAACAAAAAGCAGATGCTTTTTTGTTGCAAGACGCAAAAAATGCCTTACAAAATATTGGCCTCACCAATTTGGCTTATTTAGGTGACATATACCAGCTTTTTTACAAAGTCAGTATTTCGTAATGGAGAATATAGAATAATAGGTGCAGACAAAAATCAGCGCAAATTATATACAATATAAGATT
>CAYJDL010000063.1:628-11523 GCA_964368885.1 uncultured Desulfovibrionaceae bacterium
TTCTAGTTGTGATAAAACACAAACAGAGAGGTACCGCAGAGGTCACCAAATGAGGACTAATCCTCCACCTTACAGCCCGGGGCCACCGTCTTAAAAAAAGAATGGTGAGGATCCACTATTGGGGCTGGAACGGCTCGACAATCATTGGCATTTGGTAACGCCTACAGATGTCAAGTTTAGCGATTGTCTCGCTAAATGCAGCAGAATAGACTCAATCTATTCTTCCCTGCCGTCCAGGGATATTCCCTTTCAGCAAGGGCAACGAAGAAACTACACATACCCTTGTCAAAGGTCAAGGATTATTTTTCGTTTTTTTTATTTTCTTTTTCAAGAATTTTATTTTTAGCATAAAATACTGATTTTATACAATTAAATTTTGTTTTTTAAATTTTCACATTCTACCCCTTGCCAACTCATACTTAATGACTATTTTTAAATTGAGGTTGACACAGTCATAAATGACCCCACTGTGTAGTAACAGAGCAATGTTCAAAAAGTCTATTCAACATCACTTACATTAGGAGGTATGTGATTTTGCTTCGTGAAGTTGTAGTTAGCATCTATTTGCTTTAATTTTTCACATTTAATAGTGCTAAAAAATTAATCCTCACTGTTAAATTGACTCAAACTACAATTTAGGTGTGGCAAATGTGAATTACTCCAAAAAACGACTTACACTGTTATTAACCTTTAAACAAAATTCATTAAATTAAAAATCTAGCGTCCAAGAGGTATGTATCTTTAACTTTAACATTGTAAAAAAAAGAATAACTTTTAAAGGACGTTAGTGGTAAAGGCATATTAATCTTTAACAGTGGTAAAAGCATGTTAAAGCAGTTAACTTTTTAATGTAATGGATAGGCACATAGTGTACGATAGTATCCCAAACTTATAGCCTCTCGTTTGGTTTTGAACGAGAGGCTAATATATTTAACCTTCTTATAAAATGCAAATACCATCAGCTCCTATCTCTCTAAATCAAGTCTTATTACAGCTAGCTTGCTTTTTAAAGGACTATAATTTTAATGGCTACAACAGCGATGCACCAAGCCTTGTAGCTAAGCTTTTGGTGATGAATGTTCTTGGCTATAATAAAGTTGAACTTATTCTTAACTCTGAAAGACTATTAAAACAATCCATTATTGATGAGCTTTTTGCTTTAGCCTTACGCCATGCTCAAGGTGAACCTATTGCTTATATACTTGGAAAAAAAGAATTTTATGGACTTGACTTCAAGGTTACACCTAATACCTTAATTCCACGCCCTGAAAGTGAAGACGTAATTGATGCTGTGCTTGGAATATTATCAAAACAACAAAGTTGCCTCTGCCATGATTTCATTTTTGCTGATGTTGGAACAGGAAGCGGCTGCTTAGCTTGCGTGCTAGCGTCAAAAATTTCTAGAGCAAAAGGTTTTATGGTTGATGTATGCGCAAACGCTTTGCAAGTTGCCATTGAAAATTCCATAAATTTGGGCTTTGAACAAAGACTATTTCCCATTCAAGCCTGTTTACATACTTTACCTTTCTCTTCTTCTTCCCTTGATTTACTTATTAGCAATCCTCCTTATATTAGCGAAGATGAATTTTTGAATCTCAATTTAAACGTCCGTAATTATGAACCAAAAATTGCTTTAGTCCCGAGTTCCGAGCAAAACCTTGAATTTAACAACGATTTATATGGCTTAAGTCACCTTAGCTTATTAGCAAAGCAAGCCTTTTATTTGTTAAAAGATAATGGAATTTGTATAGTTGAACATGGTGCGACTCAAGCAGATGCTGTGTTTAATTTGTTTGCCCAAAATGGAACTTGGAAATTTTTAAAAAGTGGCCAAGATTTAGCAGGACTTAATCGCTATTTCTTAGCAATTCGCTAGTTTCTTTTGAAGGTAAAATATAAACGATAAAATGTTAAGTTTTTGATAGACACAGCCTAATAAGTTTATTATTACATTTGTCAAACGAAAAATAATCTTGTAGTTTTGCTGATTTTACTTTTAAAGTAATCAATCACTTTTTTAGTTATACTTTAGATCTAGTATGGTTTTACCGACTTTGAGTCTTATATGGAAAATTCTACCGCCTCTACTATTAATTCAACTGTGTCACATGAAGAATATCAAAAACTTCTAGAAGAATTAAAACGCACTCGTGAGCGTTTATCTTATTTTGAAGCTCTTGTTGACAATATTCCACTACCAATATTCGCAAAAAATGAAGACGGTAGGCATTGTGTTGCCAATAAAGCATATGAAGCTTTTTTTGCTTGCAAGCGTGAAGATTTATATGAAAAAACGCTGATGGATTTAGATATATTTCCGATAAGTGAAGCTCAAGCTCTTCATGACGGCGATTTGGATATTATACAGAACCAACTTACAGCACATTATGAAAAAACTTATGAAGTTGCTCAAGCTTCTATCCCTGTGCTGTATTGGGGGCGTGGTTTTACAGTTTTAGAGACTGGCACTAAAGGACTTGTTAGTGTTATGGTTGACATAAGCGAACAAAAAGAACTTGAAGCAGCTCTTGAAAAAAGTGTTCAACAGTTACAACATGCCCAGCAAGATACTCGTGTAGCAAATGATCGCATGGGGCTTATGTTGGATACTATGCCCATTGCTGCCCAAATATGGTCGAAGGATTTGAAGCTGATTGATGCCAGCTTAGTTTCGGCAAAACTTTTTGAATTTAATAGTAAGGAGCATTTTTTAAGCGATTTCTTAAACATTCATCCAGAATATCAGCCAGATGGTATGAAAAGTATCGATGCTGTATATTATCTTTTGCAAAAGACTTTGGATAAAGGCTTTGTGCGCACTGAATGGTTTCATATTGATCGTAATAACTGTAGAGTTCCTTTAGAGCTTACTTTTCAGCGTAAATACCTTCATGGAGAAGCTGTTATTTTGGTTTTTATTGAAGATCTACGAGAGCGTTATGCCAATGCTGAAAAGCTACAAGAAGCTTATGACTATACAAGGCTTATGCTAGAAACAAATCCCCTCGGAACCTTAATTTGGAATAAAAATTCAAACTTAGTTCATTGTAACAAGGTCTTAGCTAAAACTTTTGGACTTGAAGAAGAAAAGGAATTTGTTGAAAACTTTTACGACTTAATTCCTGAATATCAACCCGATGGATCATTATCTATTGAGATATTAGAGCATCACCTAAAGGAAGCGTTTACTCACGGTTCCAGTCAGTGCTCATGGCTTGGTCAAAGTGTGACTGGAGAACTAATTCCTTGCGAAGTTGTTTTAATACGAACACTATATCGTGGTGAGTTCATGGTCACTTGCTATGTTAAAGATTTACGTGAGATTGAAGCGCAAAAACAGCAATTACAAAAAGCTGAGCAGCGCACTAATGCCATCCTTAATGGTGTCCCACTTGGGATTAATTTATTAACTCCAAAATGGGAATTAATAGATTGCAATGAAAAAGCCTGTGAGATTATAAACCACCAAAATAAACAAGATTATATTGACAATTTTTCAGAAATTTTTCCCGAAATACAACCTACAGGACAAACAACACAGACGCTCATTGAGGATATAATGGTTAGGGCTAAGCAATATGGTCAATGCCATCTTGAGATGATGATTTATAATGCACAAGGCAAAGAACTTCCCATAGAGGTAACCGTGGTTAATGCTCACTTAGAGCATGAAGAGCTGTTTATTTCTTATGTAAATGACTTAACACAAGTTAAGCAAATGCTAAAAGAAATTGAAATGTCAAAGGAAGCTGCCGAAGAAAGCGCCAAAGCTAAAAGTGATTTTTTAGCTAATATGAGTCATGAAATCCGCACACCAATGAATGGCATCTTGGGTCTATTGCATTTATTATCTGGAACTGAACTGTCAGAAGCTCAAAAGGACTTTCTCCAAAAGGCTCTTTTTTCCACCAATGAATTATTACGCATTATTAATGATATATTAGACTTTTCCAAAATTGAAGCTGGTAAGCTAGAAATGGAATTTCTACCGTTTTGTATTCATGATATATGCTCTGAGCTTGAAAGCCTTCTTGGGCATACATTACGCAAAAAAGGTTTAGCTTTTCAACTTTATGAAGGTGAATTTCCATCTACTGTACTTATGGGTGATTCTTTACGCTTAAAACAAGTATTACTTAACTTACTAGGTAATGCAATAAAGTTTACTTCAGAAGGCAGTGTAAGTCTAATTATTGAAAGTCATCAAGAAAAAGATAATTTTATGCACTTTAAATTTTCCATAAAAGACACAGGCATTGGCTTGAGTGCTGAGCAGGTAAGCGGATTATTTAATGCCTTTACACAAGCAGATTCATCTGTAACTCGTAAATATGGTGGAACCGGTCTGGGTCTTGCCATTTCTAAACGCATTGTGGAAATGATGAATGGTGAAATTTGGGTTGAAAGCACTATGGGGCAGGGGTCTACATTTCATTTCACTACTATCTTCACCATAGGAGATGATCAAGATATTTTAGTAGAACAAGTTGAATTGCCAGCTCTTACTGAGCAAAAAACACGTAGTGGGCACTTTCTACTTGTAGAGGATAATCTAATTAATCAATTAATTGCTGAAGAACTGCTTAAAAATGCTGGATTTACCTTAGACGTTGTCAACAATGGTCAAGAAGCACTTGATATACTTGAGCAAAATTCCTATGATTTAGTTTTAATGGATATACAAATGCCTATCATGGATGGTCTTACTGCAACCAGAAAAATACGTGAAATTCCTAAATTTGCTAAATTACCTATTATAGCAATGTCTGCTCATGCTATGTCTGGCGATAAGGAAAAAAGCATAGAGCATGGTATGAACGACCATATTACTAAACCTATTTCGCCAAGTGTTTTATATAATACCTTGGACTATTGGTTAAACAAAAAAGAAAACTAAAGAAATAGTAATTAATTTTACGGGGAAAAAACTTTAGGATTAACGCTTATGAAAAAAGGTATCCTCTTAGTTGCATTTGGAACAAGCAATTCACAAGCTGAACATACTTTGCGTTGCTTCGATGCAAAGGTGAAGGATTGTTATCCTGATTGCAATGTACGTTGGGCTTTTTCTTCCTTGCTTTTAAGAGAACGGTTAGCTAAGGCAAGAATTAAGCGAGATTCAGTAGCTAAGGCTTTGCAAAAAATGTATTTTGAAAAATATACTCACATTGCAGTGCAACCTTTACAAACAATCCCTGGTCAAGAACATCAAGCTATTTTAGATGATGTTTCAGAACTTTGCCAAAGCCTAAGTAACTTTTCTGTTAATGTTGGCACCCCTTTATTACAAGAACAGCATGATGTTGAAAATACAGCGAAAGCTATTTTACATCATATTCCTTCACAGCGTTTGGAGCATGAGGCTGTGATTCTTTTAGGGCATGGAGCAGAACATAATGCGGTACAGCGTTATGTAGACTTAGCAAATGCTGTGCACAATCTCGATATGCATGTTCATATATGTACCATGTGCGATACCTTACCTTTAAATGATATTATTCCTAAACTTATAAGCAAAAAAAAAGTTTGGCTGATGCCCTTACTTTCCGTCATTGGAAAACATGCTTTAAAAGATATGGCAGGCAAGCACCCATCTTCATGGCGTAAACAAATTGAAAGAGCAGGCTTTGAATGTGAACCAGTATTGCATGGTTTGGCAGAATATGAAGGCTTTATGAACATTTGGCTTGAACATCTGCATAAAGTTATGAATAAAATATAAAAACCCCTCACAATTTTTTGCAAGAGGTTTAACTATATCCAGAAGATTTCAAAAGCTACTAGGGATTAAATGTGTAATGAAACTCTGTTTCATCTCCAGTTTGAATATACATAAAGGGCACTACCCTAAGACCATTACCTTCAGGATGCTTTGGTGCAATTACTTTAAAGTTGTTGTCTACTACTGCAAAGCTCTGTGTTTTTTTATCATATTTTGTACCCTGCCAAACACGATCTTTAGGTCCTTGCCCATAAATATAGATATTTGACGCAGCTATTGTTCGAGTAATAGTGCCAGAATCATTTGGCTTAAAAGCCCACCAAGCATCTACTATCCAATTATCTCCTTCTAGATAAGCTATAGCTACCTCCACAACTACAGGAGCCTTGTTGGTAATTCTTAAAGTAAGTTCCTTGGCTACAGTAATACTGGCAGTGCTCGCAATTATACTAAAAGCAAAACAAAAAGCGTACAAAAGAAAAGTTTTTCGCATAGAAAACTCCGCACAGTACATATGGAAAAGATTTTAACTATATTCAAATCTTTTCCAAAAAGTATTAGGGATTAAAAGTATATTCAAACGTATTGTTATTACCAATTTCAACATAGATAAATGGAACTACTTCAGTCTTCATACCTTTTGGCTTATTTGGCACAACTACAGAAAAATCATCATCCCCTATGACAAATGATTTTGTTTTAGCATCGTCTTTCTTTCCCTGCCAAACTCTGTCTTTTATACCTTGACCATAAATATAAATATGCGACCCGTCTACGTCAGCAAGAACAAAATCTGCTTTTTCATTTACTTCATAACCCCACCAGCCTTCGGTTATCCATTCATTGCCTTTCAAATAGGTGACAGCTACGTTCACAATTTCTGGAGATTTATTGGCAACTGTTAAGGTAAGTTTTCTTGCCATAGAAGTGCTAGCGGTACTTACAATAATGCTAAATGCAAAACAAAAAGCGAACAATAGAAAAGTTTTTCTCATTAAAGACTCCTTAAATTTAATTTAATATAAAAACAATAGCTCTTAATTAAAGAAGGTATAAGTAAACTTGGTGTGATCCTGAGTATCAACATAAATAAAAGGCACTGTCTCAAGCCCTTCACCTTTTGGATGTTCTGGTATAACTACCTTAAACTCATCTTGCACTATTGGAATACCCTTGGTTTTGGGATCATTTTTGCTGCCCTGCCATATTTTATTTTTATCTCCTTGCCCATAAATATATATATTTGGCGCATCAACTGTAAATTCAAGAGAATCTGTTTCATTTGGTGCAAAAGACCACCAACCTTCGGTTACCCAACCACTACCCTGCAAATAACAAACAGCAACATCAATATTTTCCGAAGATTTATTGGATATTGTTAAAGTAAGTTCTTTTGCCATAGCAATATTGGTAGTACTGGTAATGATGCTAAATGCAAAACAAAAAGCATAAAAAAGAAAAGTTTTTTTCATGTGAAACTCCTTTGGTTCTAAATGTAAAAAATTGTGTATGCTGATTAAATTATACTTTAAAAGATGAATGACAGTTGCATAAGTATTGAATTTCTTAAAAAATATTACTTTTCAATCTATCAAAACAGTTCAAATGTTTTGATAGTTTTATACTAACAGCTTTACCCAATAAAAAACAATCAGCTTTACCCAAGCAAATATATGTTTGACAAAGACTTTGTCAAGATTATTTATAAGCAAAAATCTTTTATTTATTAATCTGTTATTTACATAAAAAAATTAAACATCCTTGCGACTCAGGTAATAGGCTAATATCAAAACGCTTTCAACATTTTTTAAATCATACGGTATTATTCAATAAGTTTCTTTACATTTGAAGAAACACGGCTTAAGTAAGTTTGAAGAAAATTTGAGAGTCACTAATCACTAACCATTAATTATTAAGTAAGGTAAAATATGAACCAAGAGCAACAGCAAACATGTGATACCATTATTTACGCCAACTACATACTTACGCAAAATGAATCTCGTGAATGTCATGAGAATTATGCCATAGTCATCAGCAATGGGCGCATTGTAGCAATCGCTGACGCTCAAAGTGTAAGGAATACATGGAAGGCAAAGCAAGAGCTAAACTTGTCAAATACCATACTTTTACCGGGTTTAATCAACACTCATACCCATGCGCCCATGACATATTTGCGTGGTTATGCTGACGACCTTCCTTTAATGAAATGGTTAACAGACCATATTTTTCCGGTAGAGCAAAAAATGAACCGTGAGATTGTTCGGATAAGTGCGCAGCTGGGCTTTGCTGAAATGCTTCGCACCGGAACAACTGCTTGTATTGATATGTACATGGCAAAAGATTGTGTTTTGGATGCAGCCCATGAAACTGGCATACGTTGTCAAGGTGGAGAAGCTATTATTTTATTCCCAACTCTTGGCAGTAGCAGTGGCGAAGCTACTCTTGATATTGTAAGAAAGCATGTTGAACAATTTCAAGGAAAGGATCGCTTAAGTGTTTGTGTTATGTTACATTCAGTCTATACGACTGATAAAGAATTAATGGCTAAAAGTGTCGCTTTAGCTGATGAGTTACATTTACCAATCCATATACATGTTGCTGAAAATAAGGATGAGACTGCACAAAGCTTAAAGCAATGGGGTATGCGCCCTGTTGAACTTTGCCAAGAAATGGGACTTTTGCGCAAGGGAACTACTTTAATACATGCCGTTGACATTACTTTAGATGAAATTAATTTGCTTGCAAAAAACAATGTTAACATTGCCCATTGCCCATCTTCTAACATGAAGCTAGCCTCAGGCGTAGCCCCAGTTGTTGAAATGCGAAAAGCCGGTCTTTGTGTGGGGCTTGGAACTGATGGCTCTGCCAGTAATAATCGCTTAAATATGTTTACCGAAATGCGTGAGGCTGCTCTATTACATAAGGTATTTAATTTAGATGCAACTGTCATGTCAGCTCAAGAAGTATTAGATATGGCAACACGAGAAGGTGGACGTATTTTTTCTGGTTTAGATAGTGACAGTGCTAAACAACGTCTTGGAGTTTTGGAAGTAGGTCACAAAGCAGATATTATTGCCGTAAGTCTTGATGAAGCGCACATGCACCCCATGTACGAACCCGCTTCGCATTTAACATATGTAGCAACCGGCATGGAAGTTTGCATGACTATGATTGATGGTGAAATTTTATACGATCATGGGAAATATACACGTTTTGATTATGATGAGCTTTTAAAGCAATTTAAAAAGCTTCCAACTATCAGGCGTAATACTGCAAAATAACAGACAATTGTCATGTCTCTGCTTATTTTTCTTGCCATTACATATATTATTACTATATATTAAATATTGTGCATTTGAATTTTTTTCATACAGTTAGTTTTAGGGAGTGAAATCATGTGGGAATATACCGATAAAGTACACGAACATTTTATAAATCCACAAAATGTAGGCGCACTAAAAGATGCTAATGGCATTGGAGAAGTAGGCAGCCTAGCCTGTGGAGATGCTTTAAAGTTATTTTTAAAAATTGATGAAAATCAACGCATTGTAGATGCAAGCTTTCAAACTTTTGGATGCGCTTCGGCAATTGCTTCAAGTTCAATTTTAACTGAAATGATTAAAGGGCTTAGCATAGATGAAGCCTTAGCCATTACCAACAAAGATATTGCTAATCAACTTGGAGGTTTACCCAAGGAAAAAATGCACTGTTCAGTAATGGGTCAAGAAGCTTTGGAAGCCGCTATTCGTAATTATAGAGGTGAACCTTCTGTGCCTCATACTCACGAAGAAGGTGCTCTTGTATGTAAATGCTTTGGCATAACTGATGCTCAAATCCAAAGAGCAATTCGTGAAAATGGTTTAAAAACTGCTGAAGAAGTTACTCATTATACCAAAGCCGGAGGTGCTTGTGGAGATTGTCTTGAGCAAATTGAGCAAATTCTGGCAAAAGAATTGGGCAAACCGCAGTTACAAGAAATTATTCCTGCTAAACCAAGACGCATGAGTAATTTACAAAGAATGCAAAGTATTATCAAAGCTATAGATGAAGAAATTCGTCCGCAATTACTGCAAGACGGTGGAGATATAGAGCTTGTGGACGTAGATGGTACCAAGGTTTATGTTACTTTACGAGGCAGATGTGCTCAATGTCGTTCAAGCCAAGTTACCATTAAAAATCTTG
The DNA here is from genome assembly GCA_964368885.1 of uncultured Desulfovibrionaceae bacterium. GTDB lineage: Bacteria > Desulfobacterota > Desulfovibrionia > Desulfovibrionales > Desulfovibrionaceae > CAYJAD01. Next base: position 10,533 of record CAYJDL010000063.1, read on the forward strand.
TGGAAAAAACCTTACAAGAGCAGGTTGACCCTGACTTAAGTGTGGAAGAGGCATAAAATGAAAATTGTATATTTTGATAATAATGCCACAACGCAAGTGGCTCCAGAAGTCTTGGAGGCTATGTTACCATACTTCAAAGATTTATATGGTAACCCTTCCAGTATGCACACCTTTGGCGGACAGGTCGCTAAGGCGGTAAATGAAGCAAGGGAAAGCGTAGCTGAACTTATTGGTGCTCAGCCGAGTGAAATTCTCTTTACTTCATGCGGCTCTGAAAGTGACAGCACAGCCATCATGTCGGCTTTGCAAAGTCAACCTAAGAAAAAGCATATTGTTACCACTAGAGTTGAGCATCCGGCTGTTTTAAATTTAGCCCAGCACCTTGAACATAATGGTTATGAAGTAAGCTATATTCCTGTTGATTTTAAGGGTCGCTTAAATATGGAAGCATATGCTGAATCCTTGCGTAAAGATACAGCTATTGTTTCCATTATGTACGCCAACAATGAAGTAGGAAATATTTATCCTATTCAAGAAATGGCTCAAATGGCAAAAGAAAAAGATATTATTTTTCATACCGATGCCGTGCAGGCCGTTGGCAAGGTTAATATTGATGTAAAGACCCTACCAGTAGATTATCTTGCACTTTCAGGGCATAAACTACATGCACCCAAAGGAATTGGAGCTTTATATATTCGTAAGGGCACTAAGTTTCGCCCCTTGTTAAGAGGTGGACATCAGGAACGTGGACGACGTGCCGGAACTGAAAATACTCCATACTTTGTAGCCCTTGGTAAAGCCGCTCAACTTGCTAAAGATCATATTGTTAAGGACAATATAGAAATTGAACGCCTACGTGATATGTTAGAGCAAGGTCTTAGTCAAGCCATTAGCGACAGTGTTATTAATGGAGATTCTCAAAGCTGTTTATACAACACTTTATGTATTGAGTTTAATAATTTTTATGTTGATTCAATTTTGCTTATTCTTG
>CAYJDL010000064.1:0-375 GCA_964368885.1 uncultured Desulfovibrionaceae bacterium
TCCTTGATCCTAATGAATTTCAATGCACTGCTACACCTGAAAATTATATTATGCGTGATTTTGAATTACGAGCACGATGCAAGGATGGGAATATAAAGTGGTTACGTTCTTCTTGTAAATATACTTTTGATGATGAAGGCAATATGTTACATGGAGTTGGATCTAGTTCTGATATCACACGCATGCACAATACCCAAGAGGCTTTGCAAAATGCTAATCATGAACTTGAAGAAGCTATTAAAATTGCCAATGCTCTAGTTGAATCTGCCAATACTGCCAATATAATTAAGGGAAATTTTCTTGCAAATATGAGCCATGAGATACGTACGCCCATGAATGCAATTATTGGCATAATTCATCTTTTAAAGCATACAG
>CAYJDL010000064.1:385-11518 GCA_964368885.1 uncultured Desulfovibrionaceae bacterium
CCAAAAACAAAGTGAATATATAGAAAAGATTGATGTTTCAAGTGATTCATTATTGAATATTATCAATGATATACTAGATTTTGCCAAAATCCAAGATGGCAATATGATTATTGAAAAGAGTAATCTTAACATAAAGAATATCATGAGTGATATTGAGCAAACAGCATTGCAATGGGCAGAAGAAAAAAATATCGACTTTATTGTTAATATTGCATCTGAAGTTAATGATAACTACTTTGGCGATGCTGTACGTTTAAATCAAGTTCTCACAAGTCTTACGACTAACGCCATTAAATTTACCCACACTGGCAGTGTTAGTGTAAATGTTGGGGTTAAGAGCGAAAATAATGAATCAGCACTATTAGAATTTTCTGTACAAGACACAGGAATTGGTATTGCACAAGAGGATATGGACAATCTTTTTGAACGGTTTACACAGGCAGATATTTCTAGTACTAGACGATATGGTGGCATAGGTCTTGGTCTTGCGCTTTGTCGAAACTTAACTGTGCTTATGGGAGGGGACATTTGGTGCACAAGTGAACTTGGTAAGGGGTCGACTTTTTATTTCACTTGTCGTTTAGAGAAAGATCAGCTTGATATTCAAAGTGTTCAAGATATTGAAAAGCAAGTAAATATTATTGCTGCTTTCCCAAACCATAAACACTTTAACAAGCTAGAAAGCTTGTTTGTTCCATATAAAAATGTACATTTACACTTTGCAAAAAGCATTTTAGATATTAATGGTCATTTTCTTTTTGATCAATTGCCTGATGTGTTGATTATGCATGAAAATTTTAATGAAGTATCTTTAGTCAATGATGTACTGCAAGATAACAGCGATTATTTTAATAATATACCTGTTATCTTTTTCGCAAAAAAGAAAGATGAACAAATTCCAGCTCATTATACTGTCATTGATTCTTTAACAGCATCTGTCCTGCACGATGTATTGGTGAATCTTATAGGTCCTTTTTCCAATTCTAAACATGACACTCACAATGAAAACAGTGACGAACTTTTGCGCTCTCGTCATCATGGAAAAAAAGTTTTGCTTGTGGAAGACAATGAGATAAATCAAATAATTGCTCAAGCAGTTCTTGAAGAGGTAGGGCTAAATGTAACTGTTGCCAATAATGGCAAAGAAGGTTGCGAATTAATGCATCAGTCAAGTTTTGATATAGTTGTCATGGATATACAAATGCCTGTAATGGATGGACTTAGTGCGACCAAAAAAATACGAGAACAATCTGAATTTGATCACATCCCCATTATTGCCATGACTGCTCATGCTATGGAGGAAGATCGTGAAAAAAGCTTAAATGCCGGCATGAACGATCATACCGTCAAGCCTCTTGATGCCCCCGAACTTTTTAAAGTTCTTTTACACTGGCTTGATGTAAGCCATGAAAATAGAATATAATTAATAGTTAGATAAAATTGAAAATCAGCTTTTAGCAATACGCTTTATCATAAAACAAAGTGTATTACTAAGAAAAAAAATACTTGCCAAGCGGTAATTTAATGCTTATTTATTTTCCTGTCCAGATACACAGTCAAATGCACAATTTTTGATAATCAATTTTGTTGTGCTCATGCGTATTAAAGCGTTTGGGAACATTAGCCCAAAGCATAAGCTTAAGGATGACGCAAACTTTTTTTCTTTATGTTCCCTAAAGTAATAAGCAATACATATTTTTTATTGAGCTTTTAAAAAACAGGCAGATTGCTTGTGTATTGAATTTGCCTAAATTAAGGAATCAATATATCCTTAGGTTTAAAAGTGTGATGCTAAAGTCTCATCGTTTCTTTTTGCATTTTTAAATATGTGCCACTTTCTATGAAGGAGCTTTTTTATGCATCATGTAAAAAACACCCATATTCCTAGAGCAACTATTCAGCGAATTGCTGTTTACTTACAGGTTTTAGAGCATTTAGAGCAAGAAGGAATAGAGGTTATATCCTCAGACCCATTGGCTAAGGCTTGTGATGTAAATGCATCTCAAGTGCGTAAAGATTTAGCTTTTTTTGGTGAGTTTGGTGTACGTGGAGTAGGATATTATGTCAAAGATTTAATAGCTTCTATTTCTGATGCTTTAGGAATTGCTAAGGTTTGGCGTCTGGCTTTAGTAGGCGTTGGTAATATGGGGAGAGCTGTTTTAAACCATTCAGAATTTAAAAATAAGGGTTTTCATATAGTAGGGGCTTTTGATTGCGATCCTTTTAAAATTGGTGAAAAAGTATTTAACCTTGAGGTTATGTGTACTAAACGCCTTAAGGAAAAAGTTGTTGAGCTAAATGTGGAGATGGGGCTTATCGCCACACCACCTGAAAGGGCACAGCGTGCCGCTAATCACCTTGTTGAGGCTGGTGTACGCAGTATTTTAAATTTTTCTCCTGCTCGCATAAAGGTTCCAGATGGAAATTTTGTGGAATATGTTGATTTTTTTCATCATTTATATACCTTAACCTTTAAACTTAGTCGTTTATGCTAAACAACAGAACTCAAAGTTTAAAAAAAGTAAGTTATTGTCGTTTTCAGGCTTTCCTGTGTGCCCTTAGCTTTCTGACAAGGTTTGGTAAAGCCCAAATATTTGATGATATTGTATTTGCTCGTGCCCTTAATTATTTTGCGCCAGTTGGTTTTATTATAGGCTGCTTACTTACAATGCCCATAATTATTGGGCATTTTTTTTGGCCTATAACAAGTTTAGAGTCAGCTTATCTTTGGTCTTGGTTTTATGTATTATCTACACTGTGGATAACATGTGGTTTACATCACGATGGCTTGGCAGATACTATGGACGCTTGGTGCGGCGCACCTTTAGCGAAATTTGATGAAAATAATAGTGTGTTTTGGCGTATCATTAAAGACAGTCGACTTGGAGCATTTGGAGCAATGGCCTTAATAATGGTCATTGGAGGTGAAATTTTAGCAGTTGCCAAACATATAAGCCACAATAAACCATTTTTTACAAATTTAATACCGCTTATATTAGCACCTGTCTTTGGGCGTAGTCTTTGTATTATTTATACTTATTTTTCTACACCAAAAAATCCATCCTCTCTAGGAGGAAAAATATCTAGCGTAAAAAATGCTAGTATGACCTTTATACATTTTCTGTTAATCATATTCCTTTGTTTGTCTTTTGGCTTTACAAGAGGAGGAATAACCCTTATTATCAGCTTGATATTTATGTTACTATTATGGCGACTGGCTAAAGAGCGTGGAGGCTATAATGGTGATTTTTTAGGTATGCTCATTGTTTGCGCACAGCTTATTTATTTAATATGTATATGAGGTAGGTATGGACTTTCAATTATTGGTAAAAGAAGCCCGCTCTTGTCGTCGTTTTAATGAAGAACAAAAAATTGGTCTGCAAGCTTTGGAGTGGCTTGTTGATTGCGCTCGTATTGCTCCATGCGCTCGTAATGCACAAGTTTTACGTTATGCCTTAGCTCATAGCCAAAGTGCTTGCGCAACTATTTTTCCATGCACTCGTTGGGCAGGAATTTTAGATTGGAATGGTCCTGCATGTGGTGAACGTCCAACTGGCTACATTGCTATTCTTGTACCGCAAGACGCTGGAAAGCTAGTATATATGGATACAGGTATTGCAGCTCAAACCATACAACTTGCTGCGCAATCCAAAGGTATAGGTTGTTGTATGCATGCTTCTTTTAAAGCTCAAGAATTGACTTCGTTTTTTGAAGTGCCGGAAAACATGAGCATTGCTCTTATTCTAGGGCTTGGAGTAGAAAAGGAAAGACGTGTTTTAGCTGCCATGCCAGAAGATGGAAGCTATAACTATTGGCGAGATAGTAGTAACATTCATCATGTCCCAAAACGTAGTCTTGATGAGGTAATTCTTTGCTGTAAGTAATCGCTGATTTATTATTTTTTTGAAAACCCATTATCTTATGGACGGAAAACCTGTCATCAGCTCTCATCTGTCCTGACTATGTTTAAATCTTCTAATTGCTTACCTTGGATAAAAATACGCTTTGGAAGTATGTCGGATTGTTTTTCATACATCCATTTATATGTAGTATTTTTTTCTAATATAAAGCCACCTTTTACCAAGTTATGCTAAATAGTTTTCAGTGAGCATTGTTATAAAGAACGATTCTCACTGAAAATAAAAGCACCTTCAAATATGAGGTAAATTGCAAAGAAAAATGTCCAAGGCGCACAAAAAGAACTTAAAATACTAAATAAAACAATGTCTTTTTTACATTTTAAAAGATTCTTCTTATAATAAAATAAAATTATATATACCAAGTATGCCACAACAATTTCAACAAATAAAATCACTAGGAAAAAAATATTGGCAAATGCAAATTGAAAGGCAAATACAAAAAAATAAAAAAACAAAGGGATAAAACTAAAAAAGAAACATCCACAATATTGTATGTTTATTAAGCACTTCACGCCATAATGCCCATATCATGAGATATATAAAAACAAACGCTTTAAAGCACATCACATAACCAAGATGCATAATTTACCTCATAATTCATTAAAAACATCTACTCAAGCGCATTTTGCCATAACTCTTTTAGCCAAATAGGTAAGGCGCAAGGCTTGCCGTTAGCATTTACTACAGCATGTTCTGTCATGCCTTCAGCTAATAATTTGCTCTTGTCTTCATTCCATATTTCATATATAAAATCCAAAGATGCACGTCCAAAACGTGTTATGGCGGCATGAATATGTAAAAGATCATCATAGCGTGCCGGAGCTCGATAACGGCATTTAGCCTCTCGCACCGGTAAAAAAATGCCTTTTTCTTCAACTTGTGAATAGCTCATGCCTTGAGCTCTGATAAATTCACTGCGAGCTCTTTCAAAAATATGTAGATACTCAGCATAATATAAAACCTGCATGCAATCTGTTTCTCCATAAGAAACACGATGAGAAAACCAGCAGGTGGGTTTTGGGAAATCTTTCATAGGATACTCCTTTTTAGTAAATGCAAGGGAGATTGATTGCATGTTTAATAATTGTTTTAAAAAATATTTACTTACTATCGTTTCTTTATTTCTAATAATAATCAGCTGCGGATGCTCTTTAGAAATCTTTGATATTATAAAACTACCATCTAGGCAATTACTTTTAACCGAAACTAAAGAAGATTTTTTGCAAAAACTTAGCCCTCAAGATGCGGGTCTTTCCTCATGGCAACAATTGCGTCCTACTTTGCAAAAGAGTATAAGTTATGTCAAAGCCAAAAAGCAAAAGGCTTTTGCTGTTAAAAACAAGCATTTGTCTTTAACATGGGGACAGCTTTTGGACACTCTTCTTGAGTTCCAACGGTTTTTACCTTTATTAGATAAGGATAAATCATTACTTACAGATCGTTTTGCTTGGGTTCCTATAGAGCAAGGTATGTTTTTTACCGGATACTACGAACCATTAATTCAAGCAAGTCGCAAGGCTAAAAAAGGCTATCAACCTATTTACAAAAGACCGCCGGAGCTATCATCTTACAGGCGTAAAAAGCGTAAATACCATAGTCGTTTTGCCATTGATAAAAAATTAGTTCTTGCAGGGCGTGGTCTTGAACTAGCTTGGGCTAAAAGCATGGTAGATGTTTATTTTTTACAAATACAAGGTAGCGGAAAATTACAATTTGAAGATGGTAGTACCAGATATGTTAACTATAATGGGCAAAATGGACACAAGTATGTGGTTTCAGGTAAAATAATGAAGGAAAGAGGGCTTGTAGTTAAAGGTGACGTAATTGAGCAAAGACGCTGGTTTGCCAATAATCCTGATAAAACCTTTGATATATTAAAAGAAAACCCTAGCTATGTTTTTTTAAGTGGGGACGAGATGGAGCCAGAGGTGCTATGGGCAAAGTTGTAGATCCTATGCTCAGTTTAGCAACCGATAGAAAATTTATTCCTTTAGGTTCCATTGTTGCTTATGGTGTGAATATGCCGGATTTTCTTTTTGCATCCATCCCCTTACGAACCATTGCCTTTACTCAAGACGTAGGCGGAGCCATTCGTGGCAATAAGTTTGATATTTTTATGGGTAGCGGTCCTGTTGCTGAATATAGAGCTTCTCGCTTACAAAATTATGGTCTTACTTGGGTTTTGGTCAGTAAAAATATTATAATGGCACAGCAAAAAGCTTTGGAGAAAAGAAAAAAATTTTTTGAGCTAAGAAAAAAACTTGGAAAATCAACAACTTAACACCTTGCTTTTTATTTATCTTTATGTCACTATTCTTCAAGGCTTGTCTTTATGTTATAAGATGACTATTGTAAGGAATAACTATTAAAACTAAAAGGAGTGAATATGAATGATCGTTTAGCTAAATCTAAACAAATTGTGGAAAATGCTAATAATCGATTGAATGATTTGCGTAATGTGCTTGCAGATCAAAAAGCTATTTTGCAAAATTTAAATAAGTTAGCAGAAGAGTTGATGCCTGACTTTAAAAATGCGTCATTACCTAATGACCTTCCGGAAGAATATCAAAAAAAATATAATGATACTTTACACGAAATTAATGATATTACTAATTTACTAACTAAGAATGTTACAAGCTCTAAAAAACAAGTTAAACGCCAAAAAAATATGGTTTAGGGGATATAGATGTTTAGTTTAAACTTTAATGAAGATGGTAGTATTACTAAGGAAAGTCTGGACAACCTGCAAATTGCAGTAGATAGCATAATCAAAGATGGCAAAAGCCTTGCTGAAGTTTTAAAACTTCACGGCGATAAATTTGAAGCTCTTTATTCCGTAGCCTATAATACTTATACCTCGGGAAAATATGAGGATGCGGCAAATTTTTTCGGTGTTTTAATGTCAATTGATCCCTTTGATGTTAGAATATACATGGGCTTTGCAGCAAGTTTACATATGTTAAAAAATTATGAAAATGCTGCTCTTTTCTATCAATGGGCTTGTGGCATAGATCAACAAGATCCCATGCCTATGTACTACAGTGCTGAATGCTATATGGCAATGAAGGATATTCCAGCGACTAAATCTGCTCTAACATACACCTTAAAGCGTATCAATGAAAGTACAAGTAACTACGATGCTATACGCAATAAAGTAGAGGTGATGCTTGCTAACCTTGGCGATAAATAGAGGGGATAATTTATGAGTAATATAAATGTTTCCTCACAAGCAAGTCAAAATATCGACACGTCAAATAACTCAGCAAATTTACATGGTAATGTTGCAACTTCTGCCACGCAAAATATCAAGAACACTTCATCTTCAAATGTTAAACCAGAAGATGTAAGCACAACTAATACGGGCACTTCTTCAGTTAGTGCTCCTGTTTTGTCTCAACCAAAAATTAGCGCAAGTAGTGCTATGATATTATTAATGGCCTTACAAGCCGAAGCTAACAATCAATCTCTTGATACTGGTCTTACCCAAACTGAGATGCATCAAGCAGATATGGCAGAGCAAAATGAAACGAGGATGAATGATTCCTTAAGCTATTTTGAAACCATGAATCAACAAGAAAATGTAAATGGTAGTATGGCCATTGCAAATGTTGTTATTTCTGCCCTTATGGTTGTTGCTTCTATTATGGGTGTAGCAACGGGTGGCGTTGCTGCGGTTGCCGGAGCTATAGGTTGCCTTGGCGCAATTGCCGCACTTGCCAATTCAATAGTAAGTTTGCCCTCTGTGCAGGAAAATATGGATCCGAAAGTTGCACAAGGGGTTAGTATAGCATTAATGATTACTTCAATTATCTGCACTGTAGTATCATGCGCAGCAGGGTTTGGGGCTATTAAATGTGCCGCCAAATTAGGTACTCAGGCTGCCACAGTGGGTTTACGTGTTGGAACGCAAACTGTCTCTAACATTGTACAAACTAGTACTGCTTTACTTGATGTTACCTCTGCTTCGGTTAATATTGCCACCAGCAGTGTAAATATGAAAGCCGCAAAAGTGCAAGAAGATGCAAGTGAGTTAAGTGCGGAAAAAGAGGAATTGCAAGCAAAAATTGATGCAAGCTATGGTTCGCTTGATGTAATTATGCAAAGCTATGCTTCTATGGTACAAAGTACCGCTGAAATGATACAAAAAACCTGCGAAGGTTCTAAAAGTGCTGCCAGCAGCCTTCCAGCTTAAGGAAAATAAATATGAATAGAATACAAACAACAACCACCACCAATGTTAATACTGACTATGCAGTAAATGTTGGGCAAGTACAAAATACTAATATACAAACAAGTAATGATATACCAGAAAACACCACTCAACAGAGTGTAAACACATCTTCCCCTGTTTTAAGTGCGCCGGGTAAGACAGATTATGCTGGAGCAAATAGCTTTGCGGCTAACTATCTAGAACTTATTGTGCTTATGTGCGAAATGAACCGTGATAGCTATGAGGCTAATCAAGATGTAGCGAAAATGCAAATTGAGTCTCGTATAGCAGAACTTGAACAATCTGCAAGTAAGCGCATGACCGCTGCCATAGTTGGCTTAGCTTTTGGCGTTATCGGTGGTGCCTTAAGTATTGGTGGTGCTGCTGCAAGTGTAAATAGTGCTAGCAAAAATCTATCTAACTTAAAAAAAGTGGAGACTTCCCTACATAGCACAGGTACTCCAGATGTGTCGGGTAAAACAGGTACACCGGATCAGCTGACTCCCAATCCAACCGATGTGAATAGCACTAATGCAAACCAAACTGGCGTTAAACCGCAAACTACAGATGCAACTCCCGATCAGCAAAATGTTAATACGCCTCCGGATGCTGCTGAGAAAAAAGAAGATGCTAAGGCTGCGCAGACTTCAGATAAAGTGCTAACAGATGAACAAAAAACTGCTTTGTCAACTGCGGAAGCTGAAACGGCTAAAAGCCAAGCGGTGACCATGCTTATCAGAGCTATGAGCGATGGTTTTAATGCTACTGGTAGTAGTTTAACAGGCATAATTAATGCTAGCGCAGATGGTGACCAAGCCGAAGCAGAAGAAATAGAAGCACAAAGGCAAGTCTCTATTTCAAATAAGCAGGCATTTCAAGACCTTATGTCTAAATTTAATAATATATTATCAAGCTTCCTTGAAGCAGAAATGAAGGCCGCCAGTGCCGCTGCTCAAGCATAAAAAAACTGTAGTGCCAAAGTAATGTTGTAGTTACCAGCTTTTTTGAAAGAAGCTTTTATTGCTGATAAGAATGCTTAACGGCATGAAATATGATTTTAAATAAGACTTTTCAAAAAATAAGTCTTAAAAATTAAGTTTTTACGTTTTGATATAATTGTTTATTAAATAAGGAATATGCTTATGTCAAATTCAGTTACCGATGCAGTTTATAATGCAAATACTGGATATTTTGAAGTTACCTCAGTTGACGCCAATGGCGTAACTACTACGGAGAATGTTAATTTTACAGCTATTTGTATGACATGCTCTTTAAATTCTCTTAATGCTCAGGATGAAATATTTGCTGAACAAATGGCAAAATCTCAAGAGCAAGTTAATACCTTAACTGTGATTAATGAATGTCTGGAAATGTTTAGCGGCTATGATACCACGTCCACTGAAAAAATGTATCTGGAAGAATCTTACACAATGAAAGTTACTTTTGGCCCAAATGGAGAGCGTAAGGAATCTTTTGATCCTTCTAATGCATTACATACTCACTATAGTGGTGATCGTGAGGATTATGAAGTCTACTTATACCAAGAAATATCTGGTGTTAGTGAAATTATTTCTGTGTACTATGTACCGGGATCAGACGCTGATAAGTGGGTTAATACATACCGACCAATACTTGTAGAATCAGGTCTTTTTACTGAAGAAGATATGATTGGCATTGAGTGTTCTTTTTACGGTGAAGATTTGGAAAACTTTATGGGTCAATTAGAAGCTACTCAAACCAGTCTAACAGGTCAAAATGAGCAACAAATGCTGATTACCAATGATGCTGCCGCTAAACGTACATCAATTTTACAGATGGCTCAATCAATTATGCAACAAGCTGTCGATGCTAGCAAAGCTGCCGCTCAGTCATAAATACTTTTAAAATAATGCCTATTTTTAGTAAATAGGCATTAAAAATTATTTTTTTACATATTGATATAATTGTTTACTAAATAAGGATTATACTAATGTCAAATTCAGTTACCGATGCAGTTTATAATGCAAATACTGGATATTTTGAAGTTACCTCAGTTGACGCCAATGGCGTAACTACTACGGAGAATGTTAATTTTACAGCTATTTGTATGACATGCTCTTTAAATTCTCTTAATGCTCAGGATGAAATATTTGCTGAACAAATGGCAAAATCTCAAGAGCAAGTTAATACCTTAACTGTGGTTAATGAGTGCATAGAGTTTTTTAGCGGTTACGACACCACTTACGACGGAAAAATGCATTTGAAGGAATCTTTCACAGTGAGAACTTCTGTCGATTCACGAGGAGTGGTGACGACTTATACTGAGCCTGAGAGTGCTGAATACATTGCTAAAACTCAAAGAAGACATGATTATGAACACATTGAATTCCGAAAAAGTGGTTCTAGTGACATTGTTACTGTGTACTATACTGCAGGATCTGACGCTGATAAATGGCTCTACACATATCGTCCGATGCTTGTAGAATCAGGTCTTTTCAGTGAAGAGGAGCTGATTGGTATTGAGTGTTCTTTTTACGGTGAAGATTTGGAAAACTTTATGGGTCAATTAGAAGCTACTCAAACCAGTCTAACAGGTCAAAATGAGCAACAAATGCTGATTACCAATGATGCTGCCGCTAAACGTACATCAATTTTACAGATGGCTCAATCAATTATGCAACAAGCTGTCGATGCTAGCAAAGCTGCCGCTCAGTCATAAATACTTTTAAAATAATGCCTATTTTTAGTAAATAGGCATTAAAAATTATTTTTTTACATATTGATATAATTGTTTACTAAATAAGGATTATACTAATGTCAAATTCAGTTACCGATGCAGTTTATAATGCAAATACTGGATATTTTGAAGTTACCTCAGTTGACGCCAATGGCGTAACTACTACGGAGAATGTTAATTTTACAGCTATTTGTATGACATGCTCTTTAAATTCTCTTAATGCTCAGGATGAAATATTTGCTGAACAAATGGCAAAATCTCAAGAGCAAGTTAATACCTTAACTGTG
>CAYJDL010000065.1:0-9049 GCA_964368885.1 uncultured Desulfovibrionaceae bacterium
GAGATTTAGGGATTATACAAGCAATGGGCGAACCATCAGGTTTTGCTCAGGTTGTTGATACCTTAAAGCCATTTGCTGATTTAACGGTACATTGTGTTGAAGTTAAAGAAGGTACAATTGTCCTTGACCATGAGGTTGAGTTACAAGTTACTGATAATGATCGTCTTGCATCAGCACGCAATCACACATGTACTCACCTTCTTCATGCTTCCTTACGTCGTATTCTTGGAAGTCACGTTCAGCAGGCAGGTTCTTTAGTTGCACCGGATCGCTTACGCTTTGACTTTACACATATTAGTGCCCTTACTGCTCAAGAACTTTTAGCCATTGAAAAAGATGTAAATAGGGCTATTTTCGCTAACTATGCTGTATGTGCTCAAACTAAAACTCAAAAAGAAGCTCAAGACATGGGCGCAATAGCGTTATTTGGTGAAAAATACGGTGATGAAGTTCGTGTGTTGACTATTGGTTCGCAAAATGCTGATGCTCAGCCTGAGTCCATTGAGCTTTGTGGAGGTACTCACCTTGAGTACACAGGACAAGCCGGACTTTTTTGCATTCTTTCTGAATCTGGAATTGCCGCTGGTACAAGACGCATTGAAGCTGTAACAGGTTGGAATGCTTTAAACTTACAGCAAGAACAACGTATTGCTTTAAATCAAATTGGTGCAAGTCTTAAATGTAAAAATCAAGACATACTTGAGCGTTTACAAGCTTTACAAACTGAAAATAAAAAACTGCGTAAAGATATTGAAAAAAAGGTTCAAACATCTTTTGCAACTCAAGGCAAAGACTTGATGGATCAATGTCAAGAAATTGAAGATATTAAGGTTTTAGCAACAAATGTTGGGCAAATGTCTATGAAGGCGCTTCGTGACCTTATGGATGATGTGCGTTCAAAATTACCAAATGCCATAGCCTGCCTTGTAAGTACTGAAGAAGTTGAAGATGAAGAAAAAGTGCATATGCTTATTTATGTTGCTAAAAATCTTCATGATCGATTTACTGCTCCAAATCTTATCAAAGACATCGCACCTTTAATTGGTGGTTCTGGTGGTGGCAGACCTGACCTTGCACAAGCCGGAGGCAATAATGCAAAAAGCATAGCCGATGCTCTTAACAAGTTTAAAGATATAATTTGTAGCAAGTAGACTATTGGAGAATATATGATTGGAATTTCAAAACTTTACTGTGGTCAAGTAGAACCATCAGATGCTTTGCGTTATGGACGTGAAGCTGGCAAACTACCTTCGCATCTTTTGCAGTTTTCCAAAGATAAAAAGCCTGTTGTTGTTTGGAATATGACACGGCGATGTAACCTTAAGTGTGTACATTGTTATGCACAAGCCTTGGAAGAAGATGGTGTAGATGAAATTTCCACAGCTCAAGCAAAGGTTATGATAGATGACTTGGCAAGCTATGGAGCACCGGTAATGCTTTTTTCCGGTGGTGAACCCTTAGTTCGCAAAGACCTTATTGAACTTGCTAATTATGCAACATCAAAAGGGATGCGTGCTGTTGTTTCCACAAATGGCACATTAATTACTAAGGAAAAAGCTAAAGAACTCAAAGAAGTAGGGCTTTCTTATGTAGGAATTTCCCTTGATGGTATGGAAGAAGTTCATGATAAATTTCGTAAAGTTCCTGGTTCTTTTGCTAAAGCTTTAGAGGGTATTGCTAATTGTCAAGCAGAAGGTTTAAAAGTTGGGGTACGTTTTACCATTAATAAGCGCAATGTTCAAGAAGTTCCCGGTATCTTTAAGCTTTTAAAAGATCTTGAAGTTCCAAGAGCTTGCTTTTATCATCTTGTTTATTCCGGTCGTGGTTCAGAACTTATTGCGGAAGATTTAAGTCATACTGAAACTCGTAAACTTCTTGATCTTATTATGGACGAAACTAGGGCTCTTTTTGATGCTGGAATGGGTAAGGAAATTCTTACCGTTGATAATCATGCTGATGGTATTTATCTTTATGAACGCTTAAAGCGTGAAGATCCTAAGCGTGCAGCAGAAGTTATGGAGTTATTGCAATTTAATGAAGGTAATAGTACCGGACGTGGTATAGCATGTATTTCTTGGGACGGTAGTGTTCATGCAGATCAATTCTGGCGTAATCATACTTTTGGCAATATTTTACAAAGACCTTTTTCTCAGATCTGGGATGACCCAAATATTGAATTATTGCATAAACTTAAGGATAAGAAACCTTATGTTAAAGGACGCTGTGCCAAGTGTAAATATTTAAAAATATGCGGTGGCAATTTTAGAGCTCGTGCTGAAGCTTATTACGATGATATATGGGCACAAGATCCGGCATGTTATTTAACTGATAAAGAAATTGGATTAGAATAGGGAGACGTCACGAGATTCCAATTCCAAAAGACAAATAGCATTGCGTAGCTTGTAAAGGCATGGATTGCCGCAGAAAGCGCATTTTATTCCAGCATTTAATATAATTCCCGAAGCATTTTTCCTCGCAATGACTTTGCGTTTCACCGTAAGTCATTGCGAGGGATATCGCACCGCTTTTTTTATAACTCATTTATTTTGTGCGACTTGACGTGGTAGCCTATGTCTTAAAAATTACAGAAAAAGAAAATACCTCCTTGAAATTACAATGCCGTGGCGTATGCTAGTATGTACTTTATTCCTTACTTGACATGCGGGCTTTAGCAACATAAAAAAATATATGGCTCTTTAAATCTAGTAGGAGGTAATAAAAATGAAGCCCAAGTATAATAAAGTTTACCTGTCAGCCAGTGATCGTGAACAAGCTGAAAATTTTATACATGGAGGCAAAAACAATGCAAAACTTGTGCGAAAAGCGAATATTTTGCTTGACTTAGATGAAAACGTAGGCGTAGTAAAAACTCAAGCTGAAATAGCCGCTAAATATGGTTGTAGTACTTATTGTGTATCGATTGTTGCAAAACAATACAATAGTGAGGGCATTGAACGAATTTTAATTCGTAAAAAACGTGAATTTCCCCCTGTACCTTCAAAAATCACTAAGGACATTGAAGCAAGTATTCTGAAGCTGGCTAAGTCTGAAGTGCCTAATGGCTATAAAGCTTGGACTTTACGCTTGCTTAGGGAAAAAGTCCTTGAACTTGGAATATTAGAGCAAATTTCTCATAGCACCATAGGTCTTTTATTAAAAAAGAATCACAATACATCTAATGAAAAAAATTGCTCCAATTAAATTCTTGTAGCATTCTTAAATGTGGAATATATTAAAGTTTTAGCATTGCATGAACTAATTCCATATTTACGATGTAACAAGGTATTTGTATAAGTATTTAACTAGGAGATTTTATGTCTGTCATTAGTGACGAGCTTTTAAAAGCATGGAATTTTAGGCATGCGTGTAAGTCTTTTGACTCCACTGCTCTAATAGGAGATGCAGACTTTAATATAATTTTAGAGTCAGGGCGTCTTTCACCTTCTTCCTTTGGTCTTGAACCTTGGCAATTTATTGTTTTGCAAAATAAAACTTTGCGAGAGGAATTACTGCCTTTTTGCTGGGGTGCTCAAGGGCAATTATCAACTGCCAGCCACTTTTTGATTATGTATGCTCGCAAAGGCGTTGCTATGAACCCAGAAGGTGAATACATTAGTAATACAATTATGCGTGATACTCAAAAGCTTACTGAAGAAGTTGCTCAAATGCGCAAAGATTTTTTTGGGAACTTTATTGAAAATGACCTTGGTTATGCTGGTAATGAAAGAGCCAAGTTTGAATGGGCTGCAAGGCAATGCTATATTGCTCTTGGCAACATGACGACCACTGCTGCTTTGCTTGGTTATGACTCTTGCCCCATTGAAGGCTTTAAAAAAGAAGAAGTTGAAAATTATCTTGAGCAGCAAAACTTGCTTGACCGTGAAACTTTTGGGGTAGCCGTTATGGTTGCTTTTGGTAAAAGAGCTGAAGCTCCACATCATCCAAAAACAAGACGCAGTTTGGAGCAGGTTGTAAAGTGGGTTAAGTAGGTCTTAAGACACAATGAAACAATAACTATTGTGGGGAAAGTTTTTTGTAAAAATGACCTTCCCCACAAAATAAGGTGTCACTCTCAAAAAAACTTATCATATTCTTGCTTGTTATCTTAAATAACATGTGTTAGTGCAAGTTATTATGTTTGAAGCAGATATATCACTTTTATTAAAGCGTTTTGCTGTAGCGGCTATTCCTGCCCTTTTGGGTATTATTTTGCATGAAGTAGCACACGGCTGGATGGCGGCAAAGCGTGGAGATCCCACAGCTCGCATGATGGGAAGACTTACCCTTAATCCTATACCGCATATTGACCCTATGGGGCTTTTGGTTTTTGCTTTAACAAGCCTTAGTGGGGCTTTTGTTTTTGGTTGGGCAAAGCCTGTTCCTGTCAATCCAAATTATTTTAAAGATCCTAAAAAAGATATTATGTTGGTGTCCTTGGCCGGACCTATGACTAATTTAATCTTGGCTCTTTTATTTGCATTTTTCTTAAGTACTTTAATTCATTTTTTGCCATTCGCTCATTGGAAAGATAATGGCGTTTATATTTTTACGATTTTAATGTTGCAAACGGGCATTATTATCAATAGCGGTCTTTGCTGGCTTAATCTTTTGCCTATTCCACCGCTAGATGGTAGTAAGGTATTGGCTTACTTTTTACCAAATTCCTTGGCAAATACCTATATGCAATATGGTAAGTATGGGTTTATTATTCTAATACTTTTGCTTGCAACAGGAGTACTTGGGGTTATTCTTGGTCCACTAGTATATGGAACTAATGAAATGCTGCTAACTGCTTTTGGTTTAAAGTAGTCTTTAGGAATTACTGAGTAAAGCAGCTTTTCTATTAACTTTTTACTTTTTACATTTCACTAGCCTTTTCTGGAGATTAAATGAACACAGCGACTTTACGCACTGTTTCAGGTATGCGTCCTACAGGTCCCTTACACATTGGGCATTATTTTGGAGTTTTAAAAAATTGGGTACAATTGCAAGAAGAAACCGAAGCCTTCTTTTTTGTTGCTGATTGGCATGCTTTAACCAGTGAGTTTGCAAACCATTAAGGATAATTCTTTTGAAATGGTAAAAGAATGGCTAGCTGCTGGTATCGATCCTCAAAAATGTACAGTTTTTGTTCAATCTGCTGTTAAAAGTCATGCTGAATTATCACTTTTGCTCTCAATGATTACGCCTGTCTCTTGGCTTGAACGCTGTCCAACATATAAGGAACAACAACAAGAAATTACTCATAAAGATTTAAGTAATGCCGGTTTTTTATGTTATCCTGTGCTAATGAGTGCAGATATTTTAATGTATTTGCCAAAGCTTGTTCCCGTTGGTCAAGATCAGCTGCCACATCTTGAAATGACTCGTGAAATTGGACGTCGCTTTAACCATCTTTATGGTGAAACCTTTGTGGATATTGAGGCAAAACTTACTCCTGCTGCAAAATGTCCAGGACTTGACGGACGTAAAATGTCAAAAAGTTACAATAATGGTATATTTTTACGTGACAGTTTAGCGGATCTTGAGCCCAAAATAAAAGGTATGTTCACCGACCCTGCACGTTTACGCAAGTCCGATCCCGGTAATCCTAAGGTGTGTAATTTATTTCCTTATCATGAACTGCTTGCCAGTGCAGAGCAGCAAGCTACAATTTATGAAGGTTGTACTAAGGCTAGTATGGGTTGTATAGATTGTAAAAAAATATTTTTGGAAAACCTTAGAGCATTTCTTGTGCCTTTACAAGAACGTAGAATTTTTCTGGATAATAATCCTGACCTTGTGCACGAAGTAATTGCAAGTGGTAACAATAATGCTCAAAAAATAGCTGAAAAGACTATGGATATTGTTCGTTCACGAATGGGAATGTAATTTACTGCTTACTTTAAGAATACAGTGTATAATTTTAATGATTTGCACTGTATTTATTCGTATTTAACTACTGTTAAGCTCCTCTCACGGCATTCTAATTTGGGAAACTTCTGTTTTTTAATAGAATTTTTAAAATGGATTGCCACATAAAAACGCTTGCAATTTCATTGTTTAGAAAAAATTTCAGAGCGTTTTTTCTTCGCAATGACTTTGCGTGTCACCGTAAGTTATTGCGAGAAAATGTTGCATCGAAAGTTTTGTTAAAAATAGTATTTATAGCGACATGACGAAGCAATCCATGCCTTTTAAAAATAACATCAAACAAAGAATAAACTTTCAAATTAGAATGCCGTGTGACTCCTCTAGTTATACGTCATAAAAATATTGACTTTGATATAAATTTAACATAGTCTACTAAGTGCGATTTCTAAAATTTAAAAATATTTTTAATAATACTTAACTTGTTAAAATACCTCAATATAATTTTTTTTCACTATAAAATTTAGGAAAACATGTGGTTATTGCTTTACGCATACTTTCAGGGCTACACAGCGGAGCTTATATTAAACTTAACAGTGGTGATTGGCAACTTGGTAGCAATCCCCTCTGCGATATTTTAATAAGCGATATTGAGCCTAAGCAAATCACAGTTAGAATTGATACAAGTGGGAAGGTTACAGTTTATCCATCGCAAAATGATGGTGTTCTAACAGAAAATTATCATAATGATGAAGTTGTTCCTGAAAATGGATTGGAAATACCACTTTATACATGTCTTTGTCTTGGGTCAATTTATGTTGCTTTTGGTGAGGATAATGTAACGTGGCCGCATATTGCATTACCTTTGCAAAAAAACTTAAAACAAAGAAACTCTGAAACAACTCAAGCTCAAGATAGTTCTAGCTCAATAGCGCAAGATGCGAATTTAAATATTGAACACCAAGGGCAAGAAAAAATTGTTGCAAATAAAGGTAATGTCAATAACTCTGCTTTAAATATTAATAAAAATAAGTCTTTAGACTTAAATCCTCTATTGGGTGCAAAGTCTAAGTCTAAAAGTAGGTTCTTTAGTTATTTTGTAATTTTCACCTTGCTAATTATCCTAATCTTTGGCGTTTTTTGGATGACATCCACACCAAAATCTATTGAAGATCGTCGTCAGACTATTCAAGAGATAATTGATGAGGTAATTGCTTTAAATAATGAAAGTACTGCTAATTCTCATGTATACTCATACCCCCTAAGTATTGTACAAAATAAAGATAATACTTGGAAAGTATGCGGTGCTGTGCAAAGTATTAATGTTCAAAATACATTAACTGCGAAATTTCAAGAGCTTCCTTTTGCCGTAAGTGGTGATGTTGTTGTTTTTTCCGATGTGTTGCAAAAGCTGAATAGTCATATTCAAAGTAAGAAGTCATTATTGCAAGTACGTCCTATGCATGATAAATTGCGTGTTATGGGATATATTTATGATGAAAAAACATTAAATGATTTACTTGCTCCCTTGCAAAATGATTTAAAATGCTTACCTATACAAAATGATGCTACTTATTGGCAAAAGCTTCAAACTCAAGCCTTAGAAAATCTTACTGCTTTTGGCTTGCAAAATGAGGTACGTTTAATACCTGAGGCTTATGGCATTGTTTTGGAATATCATCTTGTAAACAGTGATAAACAAGAGCTTTTGAAAACTTTTGAGCAAGAAATAGCCTATATGACTGGAGGTGTGTCACCTTTTAGCAAAATATCTTTAATTAAAAAAGGACTTCCTCCTCAAACCGAAACAAAAACGGTTTCACGACCTAAAAATATTAACGAATTTTGTCAACATATCACAATAAAAAAACAAGATAATACTTTTGTTGTGATTTATGGTGGTAAAAGTTTTGCTCAAGGCACAAGGTTGCCAAGTGGCCTGCAGGTTAAAGAAGTTACTGATGAGTATGTAGCTTTCGCACTTGATCAACGCTTGCTTTTTTGCCCAAAATAATAATATATTTTGTATATCTATGGCAAAAACCCTTTAACTTTAAACCAAAGGATATTTATGGACGTATACGCTGAAGATTTTTCTTTAAGTGAAATATTTAAGGAAAATAAGAAAGACAGTATAGAGGCTGTAAAAAATGCTTTAGACAGTCAACTGTCGGAACTGAAAAAAACTTTAGATTCTGGTTTGAAACCTGATGATTATGTCAAGGCTCAACACTTGCAGGCTGCGTTGGTAGCGGCTCAAAGTATAGTTAATTTACGTCAAACTGAAAGTCAAAATAATAAAGGATAAAATTATGAGCGAATTAGTCAATAACTCTATTAATTCAATGGGTGGTAGTATTGCATCAGCGGCCGATGAAGTTGCGAAATATGCTGCAAAGGAAGATTTAAGCGATCAAGAAATGATAGAGTTCAATGCTGCTGCAAGTAAATATTCTATGTTGATGTCCCTTACTAGTAGACTCATTAAAACTTTGACTGACGCTGAACAAGCTGTTGCACAAAAAATGTAAACATTTGAGGATGGTATGCAAATAAACAAAGAAACGGCTGCTTTGCTTGGTAAAATAGCCATGGATGGTTTATGGTCTGGACACTTTGAGCTTAGTAAGGAAGTATTTCGTAATCTCATAGTTCTTCGTGAAGATCAATGTGGTCCGATTATTGGACTTGCTATGTGTTATTCACATAAAGGAGATTACCAAACAGGTATTGAAGTTTTAGAAAAAATGGCTTTTCCTGCTTTTGAGTCTGATCCACATGTTCAAGTTTGGTACGGTTTTATGCTTGCAATGAATAAAAACTCTTCAAGAGCTAAAATAACTTTAGAAAAACTAACTTTAGATATTAACACCCCTAATGATGTATTAAATATGGCAAAAGAAACTTTAAAAAATATAGGATAAATTATGGTTGATGCTGTAAGTCAACAGATAGTTCAAGATATTGCCAGTAAAAATGTTGGTCAAAGTCCTACCCCTAGTAGTGTTTCTGATAGTGATGCTGCATCATTTCAAACTATGATGGGGCAGCCGCCCACAGCCACTGATAGCAGTCAAGGAGTAAATCCTGCGCAAGCAGTGCAGGGGCAAGAGAATGTAGCAGGTGTTCAAGGTGTCAATAACCAAGACGCTTTTCCTATAGACTCTTTGGGTAAAAAAACATCACTTGGAGATCGCAT
>CAYJDL010000065.1:9059-11507 GCA_964368885.1 uncultured Desulfovibrionaceae bacterium
CTTGCAAGGACTTGACAGTTCACAAAATAGTATGCAAGACGCACGTAATCAAATTACGAGCAGGCTTCAAGGTGATAGCGAAATAAATAAAATGTATGAGTTGCAATTGCAAATAGGTCAACTTTCAACTAATCAACAAGTGCTTGGTCAGGTAGGTTCGAAAACTAGTCAAGGTATTCAAACTTTACTTAAAGGTCAATAATGATTCAATCTTTTATGAACAATGCTTTGCTTTACCTTTTTTTGGGCTTAACCTTAATCCTAAGTGCGTGTCAAACTGTTGTCTTAACAGATGTAAACGAAAACTCTGCCAATGAGGCAGTAGCGCATCTGATAAGTCAGGGTATTATGGCACAAAAAAGCCCAGGACAAAAGGGAAGTTTTTCTGTGCTTGTGGATGAAGCTGACTTTGCTAGTAGCGTTCAAGCCCTTGCTGTAGAAGGTATTCCTCGTAGAGAGTATGATAATTTAGGTAGTATTTTTAAAAAGGAAGGTGTAGTTTCCACCCCCTTGGAAGAAAATGCTCGCCTAATTTTTGCACTTTCACAAGAGGTAGCCGGTAGTGTTGCTCTTATTGATGGAGTTTTAGCCGCAAGAGTGCATGTAGTCTTACCAACGGGAGATGTGTTTGGCACTACTAAAACTCCATCTTCTGCCGCTGTTTTTATTAAGCATCGTGATGGCATTCCCATTGAAAATGAAATTCCTCGCATTAAAAAATTAGTTGAAAATAGTATCGAAGGTTTAAAGTATGAAGATATTTCTGTCTTTTTATTTGCTGCCTCTCGTGCAAAGGTTTCAGCAAAAAATCCGTTTGAAGATGTTTTAGGTCTTAAGGTCGCACCTTCTTCTGCACCCATAATTTGGGGAATTTTTGCTTTTCTAGGTATAAGCCTAATTCTTGGAATCGGTTTTGTTCTTTGGTCATATTTTGGTAAAAAACAAAATAAGGATGCTTAAGATGTCTGATTTGAATACTCAAAAAGAATTTTATGCTAATATTTTTGAGTACAACCCTTTACTGTTTAGATGTGTTTGTAATTACTATAGAAACTATATTTATTATGTGCCTCAAAAATTTTTTTTAAACTATGACCCTAAAATCCATACACTTCTAAATAAAAAGTCAGGTCTTGCCTTACATGAAGGTTTTTTCTTAAAACCATTTGGTATAAATTCACAACGGCAAGAAAATTTCTTTTCTCAAGAGGCTCGTATCGCACTGTTACCTCAGGAATTATTTTCCTATTTACTTCTTGTGCTTGGTATGAGCCTTTGTCATGAAGATATTTCTAAAACTGTTTTGAAAAGCGATGTGGAAAAAATAAAAATCCTTGAACAAAGTATTAATCTCCCATCAGAAAACTATATTTCACCCTATAATTTTGCCTTGCAAAAGGCATCTACCTATGTCGGTCACTGCAATTATGTGCGGCAACATGCTGAAAATCAAAAGCTTTATTTAAGTATTAAGCAACTTGAGCTGGATAAGCAAGTTTTAGCTTGGGGCATATGGGCAATTTTGTCTTGTATAAGTCAAGGCGGGCAAAATCTTACGGCACGCACAATTTTATTATTGGATTGGGCTCTTAGCCAAGTAAATATTGATTTTCGCCAATATTGTAGCAATAATGGCGAAACTATTGCTTGGCCCCTTGTTCGAGTGCTTATTTTTAATGCAATTGCTTGCCCTTGGGAGGATGGATGGCCAATATTTTTCAGTTAAAAAAAAACAATATTCTAATAAATCCTGATGTATACATTGTTAAATCTCATGAGTTTACAACTTTTTTACAGGCTAATGAACTTTTAGAACAAGCTAAAATATATGCTGCTGAAATCAAAAAAGAAGCTGCTGATGCTTTTATTGCAGAAAAGGAACGTGGATTTGAGGAAGGTCTTGAAGAAGGCAGAATGGAAATGGCCGAGCGTACCTTTGAAGCTATAGCTAAAGGTATTGATTTTATTGAAAGTCTTGAAAAGACTACAGTGGATATTGTCATGAAATCGTTACAACGTATTTTAGATGATATGCCTGCGCAAGAGCGCATTGTTAACGTAGTGCGTAGGGCTCTAGCTTATGTTCGAGGACAAAAAAATGTTCTTATGCGAGTAAATCCACAAGAGCTAGCATGGGTAGAAAAGGAAATTAATGATTTAAGCAGTAAAGTACTTGGAGTTGACAATATACGTATTGTGGCCGATAAAATGCTTTCCCAAGGTGCTTGTGTTTTAGAAAGTGACTTGGGAATTATAGATGCATCAATACATGTTCAGCTTAATGCTTTGCGTAAGGTTTTTGAAAGCCATCTACAAAAGGTTTAACTATGCGCCTTTCCTATATCAGCGAATCTTTGCAAACTGCTCTGAAAAGTTCTGTTTCAGTTGAGGTGCGTGGGCAAGTTAAGGAAGTGGTTGGTACCATCATTAAAGCCATTGTGCCAGGTG
>CAYJDL010000066.1:0-5214 GCA_964368885.1 uncultured Desulfovibrionaceae bacterium
TACCTTACCATCTAAACCATCCATTAGAGCTGAAAATAAAACAGCTAATGACGCTGCTTCAAAACGCTCCTGCGAAGCTAAAACTATTGCTAAAAAACCAGTAAACAAGCTTAAACTTGTTATCATATTAGGTAATAAGTAAACGCCTCTATGGGGAGAAGTCTTATTTTTCATAATTCACCTAGCTATTGAGGCAAACAAGCTACAATACTTTGTCCTGCAAACACTTGTTCTCCAATTTTAACACATGGTGTATAACCAGCTGGAATATAAAGGTCAACTCGAGATCCAAAGCGTATCATGCCATAGCGTTCGCCTCTTGATAATGTATCACCAACATCACAGCGGCAAACAATACGTCTTGCAATTAAGCCTGCTATTTGTACCATAGTCCAATTTTGACCGTTATCATCAATTAAACTATAAGCGCAACGCTCATTATCACTTGCAGCCTTATCCCATGCCGCATTAAAGAACTTTCCGGCATGATATTGAATTTCTTGCACTTTCGATGCTACAGGTGCTCTATTAACATGCACGCTAAATACATTCATAAAAATACAAATGCGAGTAAGCTCTTGCCCACTTATGGGATCTGTGTGTGAATCCACACGAATAATGCGCCCATCAGCCGGACTTACAGCTATTGACGGGTTTTGAGGAACAACACGTTCAGGATCACGAAAAAAGTGACAAGAAAACCATGTTAAAATTAAAAAAACCAAGGCCATAGGCCAACAATTCAGCAAAGCAAAAATTAAGGAGGCAAAAGCACAAAGCCCAATACAAGGCCACCCCTCTGATGTAATACCGATAGATGCTGTTCGCATAAAATCACCTATTATTATTAAAAAAATTGTTTAAGGAAATGAATATATACTAGAGAGTAAGGGAAAAGGTCAAGTGAAAGATTGTCCTAAGTCTACGCTGATTAATTCATTTTTTGAAGAAGACCTTAGGGAAATTTTTGTTCAAAGTGTTTTCTCAAAAAAAATAAATCAGCATTGTAAAGCTATTAACCAATTACAATTCCACGCCACATGCAAGCTATTCCACCACATGCTATTACTGCCAACAAGATGCGTGTAAACATCAAAGCCGGAATGCGTCTAGCTACAGGTAAGGAACAAATTATACCAAGGGCAGCAGCAGGTATACCCATGGCAGCAAAGGTAAGAACTTCTTTAGTATAAAGACCGGCACTGGCTTGAAAAAAGCATGCTACGATATAAGCAAAAAATGAAAAAATATTCATGGTGCCTACGGTTTGAACTTGTGACCAGCCAAGGTGTAGAGCATAAACTCCAACCGGAGGATTGCCAAATGATATGGAAGAATTTAATACACCTGAACAAAATCCCGCAAACAAGGATTTTCCTAAAGTTTCAGGACGTTCCTGAGCGATAGTCTGCATTTTGCGCAAACTTTGCCATGCAACAAAAAGCAACATGAATGCACCGGTAAAAATTTGAATATATTGTATTTTAATGTAAAGAAGAAGAATTACCCCCATTAACGAACCAATTAAAGCTCCTAAGAGTAACTTTTTCAGAGAATGATAACGACAGCCTTCCCGAAAGTTATAAGCCATATGCCCAGAAATTAACGTTACAATAATGCACGACACTGGCGTAAGCATAACTGGAGGCATAAATGTTGTCATAATAGGTACAGCAACCATAGCAGCACCCATACCGCCAACCCCGTTGACAAAGCCTCCTAAAAACCAAGCCAGCATAAATATATAATCATTAAATTCCATCACTTATTCATTCTTATCTTGAAGTTTACGAAAAATTGTACTACGATTAATTTGAAATATTTCGGCTACTTTTTGCACAGAGCCATGGATTTCAATGGCTCTTCGTAAAAAATCTTTTTCAATATCTGCCATAATTTCTTTAAGCGGGCGTTTGGTCATAAATACGTCATCAGCATAATAAGCATCACTGGTACTTTGTCCATTAATATGTGAAGGAAGATCCCTTGGCGAAAGAAGGTTTGAAGTTCGAGTAACTACCAAACTATGCACCAAGTTTTGCAGTTCACGCACATTACCCGGCCAAGCGTATCGAGTGAGTTTCTCCATGGTAATATCCATAAAAGCCATGTTTTTCTTATACTTTGCAGTAAATTCATGTAAAAAATGTTCAGCTAAGGGCGGAATATCTTCACTACGTTCTCGTAAAGGTGGAATATTTACTGTAGCAACATTCAATCTATAATACAAATCACGCCTAAAAGTACCGCATTCTACACTTTCTGCTAAATTTCTATTAGTCGCTGCAATAATGCGCACATCTACTTTTTTAGGTGAGGTAGAGCCAACACGCAAAATTTCACCATCTTGCAAGACACGCAAAAGCCGTGTTTGCATGGTTAAGGGTAGTTCTCCAAGTTCGTCTAAAAAAACCGTACTTCCATCTGCCATTTCAAAATAGCCGGCCTTACCCTTGGAGGAAGCACCGGTAAAAGCTCCTGCCACATAACCAAACATTTCTGATTCGGTTAAGGTTTCAGAAATTCCCCCGCAATCTACTTTGAGCATAAGTTTATCATTACGCAGGCTACGCTCATGGGTATAACGTGCAAAAACATCTTTTCCGACGCCAGTTTCACCTAAAATTAAAATGCTGGCATCTGTTTTAGCTAAGCGAGAAAGTAAATTAACTACTTGTTCCATGGCGTCACTTTTATAAATGGGTTTGCCCACGTCTTCTTTATGAGCCATATATGCCAGCTGGTCATGAATTTGGTCAATAAGTTGGGTCTGTTCAGTCATTTGTTCATTAAGTTGCGTAATCATAGTTATATCACGTACAAATGTAATGACTAAACAAAGTTTCCCCGATTCATCAAAGACAGGAAAGCCTGAGAGAATAACTTTTTTGCCATTGCGTAATTGTTGAGCTTTAGTAACGGGTTTTGCGGAGCGTACTATTTCCGGATTGAGAATATTATTAAAAACACCTTCATCTTGTAGCGCACGTACATTCTTACCTTGAACTTCTTCCAGTTTAATACCTGTAAGTTGTTCATACATGCGATTTACTTTTAGGGTAATGCCCATAGCATCGGTTATAAAAACACCATCTACAAGGGCATCTAAAATCCTTTCAAAGTTTTTTAAAAGAATGTCATTATTACGAATGGTCATCATATTCCCAAAAATCAAAATTTTAATAAAATTTCATTCTATTCTCAAAAAACAATTCAATCCATGCTTCCCTAATAAATACTTTCTTAATTTTATGGGGAAACTTATTTCAAAAAAAGTTTCCCCGTTTTTTCATTTATGCAGGGAACACCTTTTCAAAGTAAATATCTATCTCATCTTTTTGCACATTTATAGGGTAGCTTATGGAAGTATATCCATCACCGAAAAATACACGATCCACCTCAACAAAAAGATGTATCACATCTTCTTGTACAATAAAACTTAGCTCTACTTCTTCAATTGTGCGATTTTTCCAGCTAAATCCACCCTTGGGACGCATTTCCACCTCTTGGTATATGCCGGAAGAGCTAGAAAAACCGGATCCATTCAAGTAGCCTAATTCAACATCTACTTTTTTAAATTCAAATCCATTTTGTAAGAATCTATCAATCATCATCATTACGGCCGGATGTGGGTGCACAGTAAGATAATCACGGTCACCACTATCAAGACCGGACTCAATATCTAAATTTGTGTAAACCCATACTTTGCACTTATTTTTTCCAGAGGCAATGGATGTTATGGGTGTCTCGGGAGGTAGTTTAAATTCAAAAGGAATTTCGTATTTTCCACCGGATCCAATCTTCATGGGCTTATCTATTGTAAAAGATCCAACGCTTTTGGAAGTGGTGTAATCTTCATCTTCGCCGTCAACTTTTCGTGTGCCTTCAGCTAGCGTCATAACGGAAATAGTTACTTTATTAATATCTTGGTCAACTTTTCCACCTTTAATATGCACTACTCCGGTAAGCATATCGCCCTGTGTGACAACCATATTGTCTAAAACAGTATCCACCTTTGCATTACCAATACCTACTTTAGCTAATAAACTCTTAAACATACACTATCCTTTTTTTGTTATTTGAGGTTATAGGTGAATTGACTTTACAAACTATACAAAAAAGCTCCGTCTTCCTCGAGTTTTAATGGCTCTTTGCATAAAATATTTTTCAATATCTGCCATATTTTCTTTAAGAGGGGGCTTAATCATAAGTACATACCCTGCATAATACGCATTATTGGTATTTTGTCCACCAATATGTAACGGAAGTTCTCTTGCGGAAAGAAGATTCGAAGTACAAGTAACTATCGAGCAATGCACAAGATTTTGTAATTCTCGCACATTGCTCGACCAAGAATAGTGTGTAAGTTTTTACCAGCAACAAAAATAATAGTTCAGCGTTTTCCTAAGTAAAGTTACTTAGGTACTTGCACCCTATCTTCCCCAAGAACATCTTTAGCAGCTTTAATCAGTGGATACATGGCTTCTGGCGGTAAGGTTACATCACCCATGGGCGCAACACGATCAAGGAAAATATACTTTTGTGTTCCAAGACGATGATAGGGAAGCATTTCGTATCGTACATGCTCAAAGGGTTTTAAAAATTCTGCTATGGCTATGACATCTTCTACAGTATCATTGAAGTTAGGAATAATGGGAGTTCTGGCTAAAATTGGAATATTGGAAAATTCCGTTGCAAGCTTTCTAAAATTATCATGAACTCTTTCATTTCCTGCACCTGTATATTCCTTATGCTTAGCACTATCCATATGCTTAATATCAAAAAGTACAGAGGATAAATTCGGAGCGGCCATTTCAAAATGCGCCCAAGGGGCAACGCCGCAAGTTTCTATAGCAGTTTTTAGGCGACGTCTACGAGCTTCACGCAATAAGGCGGCTGCAAATTTACCTTGCATTAAAGGTTCA
Organism: uncultured Desulfovibrionaceae bacterium; assembly: GCA_964368885.1. Taxonomy (GTDB): domain Bacteria; phylum Desulfobacterota; class Desulfovibrionia; order Desulfovibrionales; family Desulfovibrionaceae; genus CAYJAD01. The sequence continues at coordinate 4,926 of CAYJDL010000066.1, forward strand.
CCACCGGATAGAGTTAATCCGCCACCTGACCGTGCATAAAAGGCTGCATCTTGCTCGACAACGTTTAGTACGTCATCAACAGTACGTTCCTTTCCATAAACGATAAGCCCTTGAGCTGGGCAAGATGTAGTGCAAGGCATATCACAATTTACACAAAGGCTTCTATTGATAAGTATTTTTCCATCATCACGTCTTGTAATAGCTCCACGAACACAATGTTTAATACAATGTTGGCATTTATCCAAAGTTAAACATCGGTTTTCATTAAAAGCAAGCTCCGCTTGTAAAG